>DASPMT010000365.1:0-8926 GCA_035626935.1 Phycisphaerales bacterium
CGTAGATCTTGAGGTCTGCGCTCTCCTCGTAGAACGCCGGGCTGTCGATGAAGTCCTGCTCCTGCGCGAGCAGGCTGTTGAGGAGCTCCTCGTCGGCCTTGTTCAACGCGCGGCGGACTTTGCGCGCGGGGAGCGCGCCGGCGGGCTCGGTCTTGTCCGCACCCTTCTTCCTTCCCTTGGAGGCCTTGGCCTTAGGCGCGGCGGGGGCCGTCGACTCAACGATCTCGACGCGGTTGCGCCGACGATGCTGATCAAGCGGGCTCGGGGTGGGGGCGGGGGGATTCATCAGAAGACTCGGTGACATTCCTTGATACCTCCGCGTCGGCGTTTCGCTGCCGACGGAAAGGCGAGTTTGGGGTCCTCGCGTCGCCCCGACACGGTGCTTGGGCTCTTGTCCCTTGCGTCCGCGACCGGAGCGGTGCTGGTGCGAATAAGACAGTGCAATCGATCCCGATCAATACGTTTTGGACCGCCCGGCTGTGCGTGCGGTTTCATCATCTCCGAACAATGCCGCAGACTTCTGCAGCGGAAAATACCGGCTCCCTACACCACTGTCGAGACTCCTTGCGTCGGGGTCAACTTTGCACCGGACCGAGGAGTTATCCACACACCCCTTTGAGGGGGTGAACTGTTGCGCTTGTTCTGGGATTGGCGGTTCTGCCTCGCCATCCCCCCTTTCCCTCATTCCCGCCCATTGCCGGGCTCATCGCACGACAGCATGAAATGGATGCAGAAAACGATGCCGCCGATTGAAGTTGTTGATTAGGTAGGTTAATGTTCGGTTGTCTTCCCAGCTTAACTGCCGTACAGATACCATTCAATTGCCATCAGTCCACCCTTAAGGCCGTTTTCACATTGCACAATCTACACGAAACAGTCGCGGTTCACCACCTCGCCGACGTTTCGACGGGGATGATTGAGGTAGTCGCCCCAGCAGGAACTGCGTCGGTTTCGGGTGCAGCGCGGGTTGGCCCCCCCACTCTCCGGCACAAACCCCCTGGATTAGCGACCTTGGGGTGAGTTCGCCTCATCGCGACCTTCACCTTCACGATCCCGCACCTTCAGGGAGCTGCCGATGCCGTTCACTCTTCCCGCTCTGCCGTACGCTTTCAATGCACTTGAGCCCGTCATTGATGCACTAACGATGGAGATTCACAGCCAGAAGCATCACGCCGCCTACGTCACCAACGCGAACAAGGCGCTAGAGGGCACCAAGTGGGCGGATATGCCCGCCGAGCAAGTCATCACCCAACTGGGGGACCTTCCGGAAGACAAGCGCGGCCCCGTCCGCAACAACCTCGGCGGCCATGTGAACCACTCGATGTTCTGGACGCTGATGGCTCCTCCCGGCAACGGGGGCGGGGGCTCTCCTTCGGGCGAGCTGGCATCCGCGATTGACGCGGCGTTTGGCGGGCTCGACGCGTTCAAGACACAATTCGCGGCGGCGTGCGCCGGCCGGTTTGGTTCAGGCTGGGCGTGGCTATGCTGGGACAAGGACGCAAAGAAGCTGGCGATCTGCAGCACGCCGAACCAGGACAACCCCCTGATGGGCAAAGCCATGGCGGGGTGCGCCGGGACACCGATCCTCGGTCTGGACGTCTGGGAGCACGCCTACTACCTGAAGTACCAGAATCGTCGACCGGACTATGTGGCGGCGTGGTGGGGAGTGGTGAACTGGGCACAAGTCGCGAAGAACCTGGCCGCGGCTAAGTGACCGCGTAGCTCGTTGAAGCACAGCCCCCGGACGCCTGCGCCGGGGGTTTTTGCTGCTGTCGTCTCGGATGGGATGGACAGGGGAGATCGCGTCTGCAACCCCTTGCGACCACGGGGGTTGCGGGAACCGGTCGGCGCGCCTGAACGAACGCAATCGGCGCGACAAAGCGGTATGCTTTGCCCCTTGGCCGCTTTCAGGCGGGCCAACGTGCGCCACAGGAGCCCGTATGACGCAGTTGATGATCCCGGGGATGCTGAGCGATGGGGGAGCCGGCGTGATGACGCTGGCAGACGCGTACGTGCTCGTCTCGTTCTGGAAGCCAGCGCTCTTGCTGGCGACGCTCTGCGGCTGGGGATGGCTGGTCTCCAACGTCTACGACAAGCACGCCGCACGCTTCTTCCTGCCGCGCGAGCAGTGGAACATCTTCCACCTTTGCATGGGCCTGCTTGCCGTGGCGGTGGCGGTGATGATGCCGGTGTGGGGTGAGCTCTCGTTCTGGATCGGCTGGGCGACGATGATCGTGATCCTCGTCGCCGACCTGGTCACCTACGCGGTTGTCGCCAACAAGGACGAACGCGTGCCTGAAGCGTTCCGGATCAACGCCAGCATCTTCGGGAAGATGGGCGAAAAGAAGGACGAGAAACCGAAGGACGACAAGAAGGTCGTCAAGGTGCGTCTGGCGATCAAGGGAGCCGACGGCAAGGCCGTGCCGGCGCCGATCGCCGAGACGCCCGAGGCAGAGCTGCGCGCCGCCTCCGAAGAGGTGTACATCAGGGCCGTCGAGTCGCGCGCCTCGCAGGTCGAGATCGGGCCGATGGGCCAGCAGTACGGCGCCACGATGCTCGTCGACGGCCTGCCGGTGAAGGGCTCGGTCTGGGAGCCGGCGGCCGCGGTCCGCATCATGGACTTCTGGAAGTCGGCCGCCAAGCTTGATCTGGCCGATCGCCGCAAGAAGCTCTCGGGGATGATCGACGTCGAGCAGGGGCAGACCAAGCGGAAGGTCAAGGTCACCAGCCAGGGCGTGCAGGGCGGCATGCGCGTGTCGATGCTGTTCGACCCGGAAGGGTCGGTGCGACGCGCCGCCGATGCGCTGGGCCTGCTGCCGGAGCAGTACGAGGAACTGAGGAAGCTCACCGCGGACACCAGCGGCCTCGTGCTGGTCGCGACACCGCCCGACGGCGGGCGCACGACGCTGTTCTACAGCGTCCTGTCGATGCACGACGCGTATACCCACACCGTGCAGACGGTGGAGCTCGAGCCGCAGCTCACCCTCGAGGGCGCCAAGCACCAGGCGTTCGACCCGTCGATCGAAGGCTCGGACTTTGCGACGCTGGTGCGGTCGATGCTCCGCCGCGACCCCAACGTGCTGGGCGTTTCGGACATCCCCGACGCGGCGACGGCCAAAAACGTCGCCATGGCCGACTTCGCCCGCACCCGCGTGTACGTCGCCGTCCGCGCCAACAGCGCGATGGAGGCTCTGGAGGGGTGGACCAAGGCGGTGGGCGACTCGGCGCAGGCGACGCGCCACTTGCGCGGCGTCGTCGCTGGCCGGCTGCTGCGGAAGCTCTGCATCAACTGCCGCGTGCCCTACGCGGCCTCGCCGGCGATGCTCAAGACCCTCGGCGTGCCGGAGGGCAAGCAGGTGCAACTCTTCAAGAAGGGCGGCCAGGTGCTGATCAAGAACAAGCCGGAGGTCTGCCCGGTCTGCTCGGGCGGCGGCTACATCGGGCAAGACGGCGTCTTCGAGGTCTTCAGCTTCGGCGACGAGGAACGCTCGCTGGCGGCCGAGGGGAACATCGCCGGCGTCAAGGCGTCGATGAAGAAGCGTCAGCTCCCGTCGCTGCAGCAAGCGGCCATCCGCAAGGCGCTGGAAGGCTCGACGAGCGTGGAAGAGGTCATGCGCGTGACCGCCCCCCCCGGAAGCCAGCCCACTGCCACCTCCGCGCCCGCACCCGCCAAGGCCTGAACGGCGTATTGAGTTTCTAAGCGTCCACCAACAACCCGCGGAGAGACCGGCCCGTCCCCTTCCCCGCGTGCGTTCGACACCAGCCCGCCCCCTGAGCGGAGAACAAACGATGACCGTTCCCAGCATTATCGCGATCGTCCTGATGGCCCTTGTCGGTTACGTGTGGTCGGCCCGAGGCTTCTTCTCGGCGCTGTTGAACCTCATGGTGACCATCGCCGCCGGCGCCATTGCGTTCGGGCTGTGGGAGATGGTGGCGCAGGCCGTGGTGCGCGGCGTCTCCGCCGACAACCGCTTCCTGATGGACATCGCCTGGGGGGGCTCGCTGCTCACGCTGTTCATCGTCGCCCTGGCGGTGCTCAGCCTGGCGGTCAACGCCGTGGTGCGGGCCAACGTCAAGGTGAACAAGGTTGTGGACTGGATCGGCGGCGCCGTCTGCGGGCTCGGCGCCGGCGTCATCGTCTCAGGCATGACGCTGATCGGCACCAGCCAGCTCCGCACGGCTGAGATCGACAACCTGATGCAGTTCCGGCCGGTCGACTACAACAACGCCGGCTACCTCGAGCGCAGCCAGCTCTGGGTGCCGGTCGACACCTGGACGGCGGGGCTCTACAGCTTCTGGTCGGAGCGGTCGATGCGCGAGACCTTCGGCAACGGCAAGACGCTGGCGGTGGTCCGGCCGCACGTGGCGGACGAGGGGCACCTGCTGCGGATTGCCGAGAACGACGTGCTGCTCCGCTACAGCCTCGCGCCCAAGGACGTCGAGTTCGTCGGGCGCTACACCGTCGGGCTCGTACAGGGCAAGAGCAAGGACCGTGCCCCGACGCTCAAGGAACTGGTGGGCGTGGACAAGAAGCCGGTCGCGATGACCGACGGCACGATGATCGACGGTCAGGCGTACGTCGAGGGGTACGTCGTCAACTTCAAGTCGAGCGCCAAGGAAAAGGGCGGCCAGGTGGCCATCGGCGCCGGCAGCGCCACGCTCGTCATGCGCAACAGCGCCAACGACCGCTCGATCACGCTGCAGCCGATCGCGGTGATCAGCCAAGCCAAGGGCGGTTCGACCGACCTGGGCCGCTGGCGCTTCGACACCCGCAACTTCTTCGTCGGCTCCGTCGGCGGTCAGTCCGACTCCCCCATGGGCTTTGAGTTCCTGGTGCCCAAGGACGGCGAGGACTGGCAGCCCACCGCGCTCTACGTCCGTGGCGTGCGTTTCGACCTGATGGTGACCGACGAGCAGGGGAACGAGTCGGTGGTCAAGTCGTCCCAGGACTACTGGACGCCGATGGACCGCGACGGCGCCGTCGAGGGCCAGGCGATCTTCGCGACGATCTACGAGAACCGGCCGGCCATCACGCCGGGCCAGGGCATCAAGATCGACAACAACGACCCGACCCGTTCGCTGCGCCTGACCAACCGCCTGCCGGAGAACATCACGCTCAACGGCGGCGAGTTGAGCGGCATCGAGCTCTCCAAGGGGCAGCAGATCGTCAACTGCATCGACCTCCGGCTGCCGGTCAAGCAGCTCGCGGGTAACGACGTCGAACGCTCCCTGCGCGTTGAGGAGTTCCAGCCCGGGCCCGGCACGTGCGTCTTCAGCATCAACGTGAGCAAGGACAACGGACGCTGGGCGGCGACCGAGCCCGAGTCGACGGGCGCCACCGGCGCCCCGACGGTGGTTGATCACCTCGGCCAGCGCTACGAGGCGATCGGGTACGTCTACAAGGACCGCAACGAGGTGCGCATCCGGTTCACCCCCGGCGCCCCGCTGACGAGCCTGGCCGAAGCCCCCGCGATCTCGCGTTCGCGTGAGGACCAGAAGCTCTACCTGGTCTTCCGCATGGCAGCGGGCGTGAAGCTCAAGCAGTACACGATCGGCACCACGGGCATCATCGAGATCACCAGCGATCTCGAGACGCCGACGACCCAGTCGAACAAGTAACCGCTCGGCAACTCAACGAACAGGCCCGGCTCGCGCCGGGCCTTTCTCTTTTTGCCGGTTGCCGCGGCGGCGCAGGGTGTGCCGGCTACTTACCGGCCTCGGCCGCGATGCGGGCCCGTTCTTCTTCAAGCGCGTGCTGGGTTACAACGTCGTAGCAGGTCGCCAGCAGTCCGACGAGCGGGAACTTGGCGCCCGCCGCGGCATCGAACGGACTCGGACCAAGGCGGCGCAGGAGCGGGTGGCTGACGTCGGGCTGCTGCATCGACAGCTCGATCTGGTGCAGCCCCGGTCCAACGGCCCAGAAGTGGTCGATCGACTGCTCCAGCGGTGACGACGCCTCGTCGGCCCCCGCCAGGCGCGGCAGGTAGACCGGCACCGGGCGCGTGTCTGCCGGCACGGCCGCCTCCCCACTCTCCGCGGCGCGAGCCCCCGCCTGGCGGCTACGCCGGGCGCGGAGCTGCTCGAGCAGCTCGTCGCGCTGGATCCCCCTGAGAGCAAAGATCAGGAACGTGTCGTTTCCCAGACGTTCGGCGACGAGCGTCATCACGCACGCGACATGCTTGCACCAGCCTCCAAAGAGCGGCTTGGCGGGCGGCGAGCTCGGGTCGGCCGGATCGATCCGGCTCATCCCCGGCGGCTCGCACTGGCCGCAGCTGCACGAGACCGCCAGATCGGAGACCTCCAAGGGAAACAGGCGCAGGTGGAGCGGAAGGAACAGGTCCTCGATGTTCGACGGCACCTCGCCGCCGAGCAGGCCCGCGACGTGCCGGGCCTCGCCGGTCATCGCGTCGAGCACCGCCGCCCACTGCTCAGGGCGGATCACGGGCAGACGGATGTCGACGGTGTAGGGGTAAGGCATGCGGCCCTGCACCGAAGAATGGATGTGACCGGCGGCGATGTTGAGCGCCCGCGCCTGGCCGGAGCGCGCATAGACCAGGCCTTCGGCCGCTGCGCCTTGGGACGAGAAATCCTCCACCAACCGCAGCCAGCGCTGGCCCGCCCACGCCGTGGTCACCGGCCCGGAGCGCGACAGGAGCTTGATGCCGTTTTTCACCTTTCGCGGGTGCGCGGTGGGCACGGCGGCACGCGGCGAGAACCCGCCGGGAACGGCCCCGCCGAAGCCGACGCGCCGGTCGCGCAGCTCGTCGGCGGCCATGCCGGGGAGTTCACCGCGAGCGACCGGCCGCGGCGCGGGGGGCTGACCGGACGGGTTCTCAGGAAGCTGATCGCTCACGCCTCCACCTCCGCCTCGACCGCGTCCTGGCGCAGGGTGAGCACGTCGCGGAGCTGCGTGAGGTTGAGCTCGGTCAGCCAGCTCTCGCCGCTGCCGATGACGTTGTCCGCCAGCCCGGCCTTGCTCTCGATCATCTGGTCGATCTTCTCCTCCAGGGTCCCGGCGACGACGAATTTGTGCACCTGCACCGTGCGCGTCTGCCCGATGCGGAAAGCGCGGTCGGTCGCCTGGTTCTCAACCGCCGGGTTCCACCAGCGGTCGAAATGGAAGACGTGGTTGGCCGCCGTGAGGTTCAGGCCCACGCCGCCCGCCTTGAGCGAGAGGACGAAGATCGGCGCCGAGCCGTCCCCCTTCTGGAAGCGGGCGATGAGGTCCTCGCGCTCCTTCTGCGGCGTGCCGCCGTGCAGCAGGAGCACCTCTTTGTCAAGCTCGTGCCGCAGCATCGCGGCGAGCATCTCGCCCATGACGCGGAACTGCGTGAAGACCAGCGCCTGCCCGTTGGAGGCGACGACCTCGTCGAGCATCTGCACGATGCGGGTGCACTTGCCCGAGCGCGCCACCGATTGGAGGCCGACCGCCTCCTTCGCAGTCGGCGCATCCCCCTCTTCGCCTTCGGCCGCCGCGCCCGCGCCGAACTTGTACTGCGCCGGGTGATTGCAGATCTGCTTGAGCCGCATCAGCCCCGCCAGGATCAGGCCGCGGCGCTGGATGCCGCTGGCGCTCTCCGCCTGCCCGAGCATCCCTTTGACGGTCTGCTCGTACAGCGCCGCCTGCTCCGGGGTGAGGTAGCAGAACTCCTTGGTCTCCACCTTCTCGGGCAGGTCGGCGATGACCTGCGGGTCGGTCTTGAGCCTGCGGAGCACAAAGGGCTGGACAAGCCCGCGGAGCTGGCGCGCCTTTGCCGAATCGTTGTACTTCTCGATCGGCAGGCTGAAGCGCGAGCGGAACTCCTGAGCCCCGCCGAGCAGGCCGGGGTTGAGGAAGTCCATGATCGACCAGAGCTCGCTCAGACGGTTCTCCACCGGCGTACCGGTGAGGGCGATGCGGCGGAGGCTGTCGATGCCGCGGACCGCCTGCGTCTGCTTGGCCTGGGGGTTCTTGATGTTCTGCGCCTCGTCGAGCGCGACGCGCCACCACGGCACCGCTCCCAGGTCCTCGCGGTCGCGGTGGGCCAGCGCGTACGTGGTGATCACCAGGTCGCTCGTGGACGCCTTGTCGCGCAGGACCTGACCCGTGAGGCGCTCGAGCCCGTGGTGCACCAGTACGCGGAGCGACGGCGCGAACCGCTGCGTCTCGCGCACCCAGTTGCCGACCACGCTCATCGGCACGACAAGCAGCGTCGGCCCGGGGTTGCCGAACTGAGCGGCCGCCTCCGCGCTGCGTTCGTGCAGCAGCATGGCCAGCAGCTGGATGGTCTTGCCGAGGCCCATGTCGTCGGCCAGGCAGGTGCCCAAGCCGAGCCGGTCGAGGAACGCCAGCCAGGAGAGACCCTTGACCTGGTAGGGCCGCAGAGAGCCGACGAACCCTTCCGGGGGCCCGAGCATCGGCATCGCGAAGTTCTTCTGCTGCTCGCTGGTGCCGGTGCCCCCAAGCACGCTGGAGACCCAGCCGGTGGTGTCGATGCCGACGACCGACACGCCCTTGACCGCGGCGTCGGCGCCGTACGCCATGCGCATCGCCTTGCCGATCTCGATCTCCCCGCCCGGGTTGCCGCGGATGAACTCGACGGCGGCCTTGATGTCGTCCGGCCGCACCTCCACCCACTGGCCACCGATGAACACCAGCGGCGAGCGGCTGCCCGCGAGCTTCTCGAATTCCTCCAGCGACAGCGCGGTGTTGCCCAGGCTGATCTGCCAGCGGTAGTTGACCAGGGTGTGCAGCCCGAACGCGGGACCCGTCCCACCCGCGGGGGCGCCGGCCGCGGCGCCGCGTACGGCGGGCGACTCTGGGGAATCGATCCGCAGACGCACGCCCAGGCGCGCTGCAGGAGAATCCCACCACAGCGGCGCCAGCACGCCGAAGCCCTGTTCCAGCAGCAGCTGACGGTGCTCGCGCAGGAACTCGTAGGCTTGG
>DASPMT010000366.1:0-4515 GCA_035626935.1 Phycisphaerales bacterium
GGTGATGGTCGAGATGTGAACGCCGGCGGTGGTGAACCGAGCGATCGAATCGGTGATCTGGTCGGAGACCCAGATCTCGTTGCCCACCTGGATCGCATCGCGCGGGCTGGCCCAGTCGTAGCCGACGCCCGCACCGTCAAGAATAAAATCGAGGTTGGCGACGCTCCCGTCTGACTCGTTGAAGAGCATCACGCGGTCGGCGGTCCAGTCGGTGATCATCACGAACTGGGCCTGCAGCGAGGCGGCAAGAGTTGTCAGTGCGAGCGCGGCGGCGGCGGTGCGGAGCGTCTGCATGGTGTGTCTCCCTTGGGTTGCCGCGAGCTTACCAGAAAGCTGGGCGGGCACAACCCCCGGGCGACGGATTGGACCGGCGTGGCGCCGACGTTACCCTGCTGGCGTATGCCCCCCAAAGTCCCACAACCTGCGCCCGCGCGTGTGCACCCGTTCCGCGCCATCCAGTACACGGCTGCGATGCGCCCGGGTGGCGCCGATATCTCGGTGCTGATCGCCCCGCCGTACGACGTGCTGGACGCGCAGGCGAAGGGCGCCCTGCTGGCGGGCGACGAACGGAACATCGCGGCGGCCGACCTGCCGCACATCCCGGCGAAGGACCTGGGACCCCCGGAAGCGTACCGGGGCGCCGCGGTGAAGCTCGAGCAGTGGCTGGCGGAGGGAACGATGGCGCGGCGCGAACGGCCGGCGATGTTCTGCTACCGGCAGACCTTTGATTACAACGGCGCGACGCACAGGCGGACCGGGATGGCGTGCGCGGTGGACCTGCGGGCGCTCGGGCCCGCCAAGGACGGCAGCGGCGGCGTGTTGCCGCATGAGCAGACGTTCAGCGGGCCCAAAGAGGATCGGCTGGCGTTGATGAAGGCGACGCGGACGCAGCTGTCGCCCATCTTCGGCCTGCACCCCGATGAGGCGGGGCGGGCGGCAGGCCTGCTGGCGCGCGTTTGTGACGCGCGGCCTCCGGACGTCACCGCGACGACGAAAGACGGCACGCGGCACGAACTCTGGACGATCGATGACGGGGAGACGATCGCGGCCTATCGCGGCATGCTGGCGGGAGAAGACATCTTCATCGCCGACGGACACCACCGGTACAACACCAGCCTGAATTACCTGAACGCGCTCGAATCCGAGGCGAAGGCTCGCGGCGAGCGCGTGCCGGCGGACCACCCGGCGCGCCGGTGCATGTTCGTGCTCGTCTCGATGAGCGACGAGGGGCTGGTGATCGGGCCCACGCACCGCGTGCTCGGCGGGATGGAGTCGTACTCGTTCCACGCGTTCGCCCAGCGCGCCCGGGGAGAGCTGTTCATTACGCCCCTGCCGCACCAGGGAGAAGAGGGGCTGACGACGATCGAGCAGGCGATGGCCAAGGGAGTAAAAAAGTGCGGCAAGAACGTGCTGGGTCTCTATGACTTCGCCTCGCGGTGCGCGTACCTGGCGACGCCGGTTGACCCCGACCCGCTGGCGTTCGACAGGCGGTTTGCGGGCAAGCCCCGCGCGTGGCGGACGCTCGATGTTGCGCTGTGCCGGCACCTGATCGTAGAGAAGCTCTGCCAGCCGCTGGCCGGGCGACAAGGGGCTGGAAAAGAGCCGATCCGCTGGGCGTTCCCGCACTCGATCCGGGAGGTGATCGACATCGGCGCCGGGCTGGAGCTGGGCTCCGGCGGCGGCAAGGGGTTCACCCCCCAGCTTGCGGTGATCGTGCTGCCGACGCCGCTGGAGGCGGTGCGGGCGGTGAGCCGGGCGAACGAACTGATGCCGCAGAAGAGCACGTTCTTTCTGCCGAAGCTGGCGACGGGGCTTTTCCTCAACCCGATCGGCTGACGCGACGTCGGGGGACGCGACTTCTACGATCGCCTGTCCGATAGAACCGTCGGTGACCCAGCGTACGGGACCACCGCCGACGGTCTGACAGTCACCAGCGAAAGGTGCGAACCATGTCCCCCTCCCCCACCGCCGCTCCGGCCGGCGCTGCCCACACCGCACATCCGTCGCCCGCTCCGTCTCAGCTCGCCGTGGCCTTGGCCGCCGGTGACGGGATCGGTCCGGAGATCATGCAGGCGACCCTGGACCTGTTCCAGGCAGCGGGCGTGCACGAGCAGTTGCACTTTGTACCCGTTGAGATGGGCGCAGCGGTCTTCGCGAAGGGGAACTCGCGCGGAATGACCGACGAGGCGATCCGCACCGTCGAGTCGTGCGGCATCCTGTTCAAGGGCCCGATGGAGACGCCCAAGGGTGGCGGCGGCAAGAGCATCAACGTGACGGCGCGCAAGATGTGGAACGCGTTTGCGAACCTGCGGACGTTCCGGACGCTGCCGGGGGTGGTGACGCCCTACAGCAAGGCGGGGCTGAACCTCCACTTCCACATCGTGCGCGAGAACATCGAGGACACCTACGGCGGGGTGGAGCGGCGCATCTCCAACGACGTGGTCGAGTGCAAGCGGCTGATCAGCGCGCCGGGGAGCGATGAGGTGTGCCGCTTCGCGTTCAACACGGCGCGCCGGCTCGGCGTGAAGAAGGTATCGTGCGGGCACAAGGCCAACATCATGAAGCTGAGCGACGGCCTGTTCCTTGAGCGGTTCAAGGCCGCCGCCAAGGACTTCCCCGAGATCGAGCACAGCGACGTGATCGTCGACGCGCTGTGCATGAACATGGTGGTCAAGCCCCAGCAGTACCAGATGATCGTGCTGCCGAACCTGCAGGGGGACATCGTGAGCGACCTGGCGGCGGGGCTGGTGGGCGGCCTGGGCTTTGCACCGAGCGCCAACATCGGCAAGCACATCAGCATCTTCGAGGCGGTGCACGGGACCGCGCCGGACATCGCGGGCCTGAACAAGGCGAACCCGACGTCGCTCATCCTCAGCGGGCTCATGATGCTGCGGCACATCGGGCTCTCCAAGCAGGCGGCGGTGATCGAGAACGCGCTGCTCAAGGGGCTAGAGGAGGGCGTGCGCACCGGTGACTTCGGTGATTCCGCGAAGCCGGTGCTGACAACGACGGCCTTCGTAAGCGCGATTAAGGACCGGCTGGGGGGCCGGCCGGCCACGGTGCCGGCGGTCGACTTGCCCGCGGCCGGGGGCGACACGGTCACGCTGGTCAAAGCGCCCGCCCCGCAGGCGCTTGAGGTAATCCGCACGTTCACTACGCCGGTCCGGCACGTGGCCGGCTGCGACATCTACCTGGAGACGCCGCTGCTGCCCCCGGTGCTGGCGGCCGAACTGCAGCGGGTGTGCGCCGAGTCGCCGTTCCAGCTCACGCTGATCAGCAACCGCGGCACGCAGGTGTGGCCATCGGGCAGCCTCTTCACCGAGTGCGTGGATTACTACCGGGTGCGGTTTGAGCTCAAGGACGGGCACCGTCCCGGCGACTTCGGGCAGGCGCGGTGCATCACGCTGCTCGACCGTGTCGCGGAGAAGTTCCAGGTCAGTTCGTACGAGCTGCTGCGGACGTTCGACGGCGTAAAGGGGTACTCCCTGGCACAGGGCCAGTGACACAGGCATCAAGCCGCTCAACAGATGCGGAAGCGGTACTCGCGCTGCTGCTGCGGCGAGCAGTCGTCCGCGAAATACGCCTCCAGGAACAGCTCGTAGTCGTGCCGATCGATCCGGTCGTCGCGGTTGACGTCGGCAAGGCGCCCGACGCTCGTGTCGCCCTGTTCCCACGCGTGCACGAAGAACGCGACATCGAGCCCGTCCACCCGGTCGTCGCGGTTGGCGTCGGCCCGGCAGAAATTGCTCAGCTTGAAGGCGTCACCGAGCTGCAGGTGCGGCATTGCCAGCTCGATCTCCCGGTGGAACCGCGAATAGTGCTCGACCGTCGCGATTGGAGTGAGGGTAACGGAGGGGATACTTTGGAAGACATGGCGCCTCTCGGCCAAGGCGGCGTGCCTCGACGTCGGAGCGCGAGCGACGGCGTCGTTCGGACTTAAGCACGCAAGCACCTCTGCCGCCATCGGCTCCGGGGCGCTGGGCCAGAGCAGCGATGAAGACGCCGCTGCGACGATTACGGTCAGCGCGAGCAAGGTCTTCCGCTTCACGGGTGCCTCCGAAGAAGGGCGGTGCGCCGGTCAGCGGCAGACGCCGCCGTTCTTCTCGTGGTAGGTCTGGTGGTATTCCTCGGCAGGCCAGAACTTCTCGAACTTGACGATCTGCGTGGCGATCGGCTGGTTCCACTTGCCGCTCTTGGCAAGGTCGTCCTTGGCCTTCTCGGCGGCGCCTCTCTGGGTGTCGTCGTGGTAGAAGATCACGGTGCGGTACTGGTCGCCGTAGTCGGGCCCCTGCCTGTTGACCTGCGTGGGGTTGTGGTTGCTGAAAAAAGTATCGAGCAGCTTGGTGTAGGTGATGACGGCCGGGTCGAACACAACGTCGACCACCTCGGCATGCCCGGTCCCTTCGTAGCAGACCTGCTTGTACGTCGGCGATTGGGTGCGCCCGCCGCTGTAGCCGACACTGGTGGCGACAACGCCCGGGAGTGCGCGGAAGGTATCCTCAACGCCCCAGAAGC
>DASPMT010000367.1:0-3650 GCA_035626935.1 Phycisphaerales bacterium
CGCTGAAGACCGGGTTGCGCAGCAATCCGGCACGCACCAGATCGGCCTGCGCCAAGTCGAGCTCGTGGTACTCGGCGCGGAGGCCGCGGTTGTTCAGCAGCGCTACCTGCACCGCGGTCTCGACCGTCAGTTCGCGCGCCAACAGGCCATCCACCGCGGCGCGGGCCTGCGCGTCGTCGCTGCCGCCGCGATCCCAGCGCACCCCCGGACGGCCGGGGGCGCGCTCGGCCGCCGTGCGGCTCACGTCGTCGAACCCGCGGCCCGGTTCAACCGTGGCGCACCCCGCAGCTGCGGCGAGGAAGAGGGCGATGACGCGCTTCACGGCCGCCCTCCGTTCTTCACTGGCCGGTTGATCTTCATGCCGCACTCGGGGCACCGCTCCTCGGGATTGGTGGAGGTGACCTTTGGGTGCATCGGGCACTGGTAGAGAACAGCCTGCGCCGCGACGGCGGCGCGCTGGCCGTGTCCCGCGTGGTCGTGCCGCCCGGGCTGAGTCGATGGCACCTCCGGATTGGATCCAGCGGCCGGGTTGGCCGGGTGATCACCCCCGGCGACCGTGCGTGCGGGGGGAGAAGCGCAGGAGGCCAGAATGAGCAGCGAGGTGAGAGCCGTAAGACGCAGCATGAGAGTCTCCACGCGAAAGCGGGCAGGTCGGCGGCGCGGCCGATGCGATAGCGAGCCATTGGACGATGAGTCAGATGTGAAAAGGGGCGTTCGCGGTGAAGGTGCGCTACACGACGAGCGCGCAGTGCTGGCGCAGCAGCGAGCTTGCGGGTCGGCAAGCCACCAGCTTTACCGGCACAACGGACCGCGGCAGAGCTTGGCCGGCAACTGGCGAGGTCCATTCCGCAACAGGGGGCGGAAGCGCAGCGAGATCGAACGTATGTGTGCCGAGCGAAGCGCCTTTACCCGTGAGGGCCGGCGTCTGATCGCAGTCGCAGCGGCGGTGCCTCTGCTTGCCGCCGTCCTCCGGGCGCCCGTCGTGCTTGTGGCAGCAGCGATGGCCTTGGGCAGCGGGCGCATCGGCGATGAACCGCTGACCGCCGCACAAACACGCAGGGAACCAGCAGGCCATCATCACGGCCAGCAGGAGGCGGGTCAGGATGGAAGACCGTGACCGCACGCCGATAACAGTACCCCTCGCGAATGGTCCCGGTTCGATAGTCCGCCGGAGGGCTCCCACCCTGTTCGATGAGCGACAACCACGCTCGTCAGACGATTGAACAGAGCCCGGGCCGGCGCCCGGGCTCATCTGCTTGTAAACGACAAAGGTGCGTGCAACGAGCGAGGGTCGTCACATCTTCAGATCGAATGAGCCGGTGTGCACGGCTCCCTTGTCGTCCTCGATCTCGACCCACAGGCGGCTGCCGGCCGGGAGCGGGCTGGGGACCTCGGCGTGCGTGTGCCAGGTGCCAGGGTGCTTGGGGTCCTCGATCTCGGCCTTGGCCTTCACCGACCCCTTGGCATCGGCGGCGCCGATCCAGAACCGTACCGCGGCGACCTTCCCTGCGCCGGCGGCCGGCGTCAGCGTGACATCGATTGGCGCTTCGCCCCCCGCGACGATCTTCCCTTCGTCACGCGTCGCCTTCACCGTCCACTGGCCGATCGTCGCCGATTCCAGTGCGATCACATGCCCGCCGGCGCCGTGGTCATGGCCGTCATGCTTCCCTCCCGAGGCTCCGGCCCCACCGGGCGCCGGCGGAGTGGCGGGCTTCTTTTCGCAGCCGGCCGCGGCGGCGAGAAGGGTGGCGGCGAGCGCGCACACGGCGAGTTTCGTCAGCATCATCGAAAGGCTCCTTTTTCAGCTTCACACACAATCACGATTGTCCCCCGACCCGGTTTCCCGGCGCTTGGCCCCGCGCGCCCCGCGGCGTGCGGTGCACCAGCGCGTACCCCACCGGCACGACGATCAGATTCAGGAACGTCGACGTGAGCAGGCCGCCCAGCACCACCGCCGCCAGCGGCGCCAGCAGCTCGCTCCCCGGCTCACCCGCCGACAAGGCCAGTGGCAGCAGCCCGAGCGCAGCGCAAAGCGCCGTCATTAGGATCGGCACCAGGCGCTCCATCGCGCCGCGCACGACGGCTTCGGCAACCGGTAGCTCCTCCACCTCGATGAGGTGCCGGTAGTGGTTCACCAGCAGGATGCCGTTGCGTACCGCGATGCCAAAGAGTGTAATGAATCCGACGAGGCTGGCGATCGAGAGAACCGGGGCGTGGTAGGGGCTCGGCCCGACACCGACCAGCGCCAGGGCGTTGCGGCCCAGCCCCCCCGCGCCGCCATGCAGCAGCGAGTCGAGGATGAACACCGCCACCACCCCCCCGATCACCGCCAGCGGCAGGTTCAGCATCACCAGCACCGCCACCCGCAGCGAGCCGGTCGAAAGGTGGAGCAGCATCAGCATCACGACGGCGACGCCCCCGCCCGCGAGCAGCAGCGTGCGGCTGGCAGACTGCTGCGCCTCGAACTGGCCGCCGAGCTCCACCGTATACCCCGCGCCGTGCACGATCGGCTCTACCCGTTCGCGCACCTGGGCAACCAGGTCGCCGAGGTTGTACCCGTCGGCGATGTTGCAGGAGATCACCGCCTTTCGCTGCGCGTTCTCGCGCGCGATCACGCCGCTGGTGCGCTGCGGGCCGATGTCGGCGACCTCCGAGAGCCGCACCATCCCGCCCGCGGGGCTGCGCAGCACCAGGTCCTTTACCTGCTCGATGCGCTGCCGCTCTTCGGGCGCCAGGCGCACGACCAGGTCGAACCGCCGTACGCCCTGGTTTACCTCCGCGACCTTCTCGCCGTAGAGGGCAGTCTGCACCTGCGCGGCCGCCTCGGCGGGCGTCAGGCCCGCCGAGGCCAGGTCCCCGTGGCGGTAGGAGATCGGCAGCGAGGTGACCATCACCTCTCGGTTGGCCGTTACATCGCGGGCGCTGGGCAGGGCCTTGAGCTCCCGCTCGATCTCCGCCGCCAGCGAGCGCAGCGTAGAGAGGTCCTCACCGTACACGTTGATGGCGATGGCGGCGGGCGTGCCGGAGAGGATGTGCGAGAGGCGGTGCTCGATCGGCTGGCCGATCTGAACGGTGATGCCCGGCACCGACTGGGCGATCTTGGCCACCTCGCGCCGCAGCTCGGACTTGCTGAACGTGGGGTCGATCAGCACGTCCAGCTCGCTGTTTGAGACCGGCTCGGCGTGCTCGTCGCGCTCGGCGCGCCCCGTCCTGCGGGTGACGCTCCGGACCCCCGGCGTCGCGATCAGCCGTGCCTCGATCGCGGCGGCGGAGCGGTTGCTTTCCGCCAGCGAAGTGCCCGGCGGCGACGAGACGAAGACCGTGAACGAGCCCTCGTTGAACTCCGGCAGGAACGACGTGCCGAACGTGCGGCCCAGCAGCACCGCCAGCAGCAGCGCAGCGCCGGCGCAGCCCAGAACCACGCCGCGCCTGGCCAGCGACCACCGCAGCACCGGCTCGTAGCCCCGCTTCATGCGCCGGACGAACCAGCCGTCGGCATGCTCGCCGCCGGGCGCGACCCCGTCGCCGCCCTTCAGCAGCACCTTGCACAGCGCCGGCGTCACCGTGAGGGCCACCAGCAGCGACGCAGCGATCGAGACGATGTACGTCACCGCCAGCGGGATGAAGAAACGACCCTCGATGCCGCCGAG
>DASPMT010000368.1:0-4788 GCA_035626935.1 Phycisphaerales bacterium
CTTCCTGCCGACCACCTCTATCTGGTTGAGGGCGACCCCGGGGCGGGTAAGACCACGCTGTCGATCCAGTTCCTCCTCGAAGGGCTTGCGCGCGGCGAGAAGGGGCTGTACATCACGCTGTCTGAGTCGGGAGCCGAGATCGACAAGATCGCCCGCTCGCACGGGTGGAACCTGACGGGTCTGGACGTGCAGGAGCTGGGGCACTCGATCGAGGCGGCGATGGGGGACGACCACTACACGGTGTTCCGGCCTTCCGACGTCGAGCTGGCGGAGACGACGAAGAAGATCCTGGCGATGGTCGAGACGGGGAAACCGCGCCGCGTCGTGATCGACTCACTCTCGGAGCTCCGGCTGCTGGCGCACGAGCCGCTCCGCTACCGGCGGCAGATTCTGGGGCTGAAGAACTACTTCTCGACCCGGGCCTGCACCGTGATGCTGCTGGACGACCGGACGGTGCAGACGAGCGACCTGCAGCCGCAGAGCATCGCTCACGGAGTGATCGAGCTCGACCGGATGGCCAACGAGTACGGCGCTGAGCGTCGCCGCCTGCGTGTGGCGAAGCTGCGCGGGCGGGCGTTCCGCGGCGGCTACCACGACTTTGCGATCCGAACGGGCGGGCTGGTCGTCTTCCCGCGGCTGGCGTCTGTAAGAGAAGAGAAGGCGTGCGAGAACGACGGCCCGGCGCTGAGCGGGATGCCCGAGTTTGACACGCTGCTGGGAGGCGGGCTGGACAGGGGGACCAGCACGCTGCTGACGGGCCCGGCGGGGACCGGAAAGTCAACCCTGGCGATGAAGCTGGTGGACGCGGCGTGCCGTCGCGGCGAGAAGGCGGCCGTGTTCGCGTTCGAGGAGAGCAAGCGGATCATGCTGAGTCGAGCCAAGGCGCTGGGGATCCAGTACGCTCAACACCTGGAGAATGGCCTGCTCTCGTTCCGGCACATCGTGCCGGCTGAGCTGTCTCCCGGCGAGTTCGCGGCGCTGGTGCGCGAGGCGGTGGAAAAAGACGGCGCCCGGCTGGTGGTGATCGACAGCCTCAACGGGTACCTCAACTCGATGCCTGAGGAGGGGTTCCTGACGGCGCAGCTTCACGAGGTGCTTGGATATCTGAACGGTCAGGGCGTGGTGACGGTGATGGTGCTGGCGCAGCGGGGGATGATGGGGGCCGGGATGACCGCCCCGGTGGACGTGAGCTACCTGGCCGACACGGTCGTGATGCTCCGCCACTTCGAGGCGTTCGGCGCGGTGCACAAGGCCATCAGCGTCGTGAAGAAGCGGACGGGCAGCCACGAGGAGACGATCCGCGAGCTGCTGTTCACCGGCGGCCGGCTGGGGGTGGGAAAGGTGCTCTCGGACTTCCGCGGCGTGCTCACGGGCGTGCCGGTGTATACCGGCACGCAGGAGGGTCTGGACCACCGGGGGGGGGACGATGGGCGCGACTGAGCCCAGCGGAGCCGCACCGGTGCACGAAGCGGGGCGGGTGCTGATCCTGGCGCCTGCGGGGCGCGATGCGCCGATGATGGCGCAGGCGCTGTCCCGGGCGGGTATCGGCAGCCGGGTGTGCGGCTCGATCAGCGAGCTGTGCGAGGGGCTGAAATCCGCCGAGTGCGCGGTGGTGGCCGAGGAGGTGCTGGACACGGCCGCGGTCGAATGCCTGACCCGGCAGCTCGCGGATCAACCGCCGTGGTCGGACTATCCGCTGATCGTTCTAGGGGTTCCCAACTCATCATCGGGCGTGGCGTTGTTCGAACGGCTCAGCCCTGTGGCAAACCTGACGCTGCTGGAGCGCCCCACACGCCCCTTCACGCTAGTCACGGTGGCGCGGGCCGCGCTCCGCTCGCGTGCGCGTCAGTACGTAACACGTGAACACCTTGAGGAGTTGTCGGCCGCCCGCTCAGAGGCGGAGCGGGTGGGAAGGATGAAGGACGAATTCCTGGCGACCCTGAGCCACGAGCTGCGAACACCGCTCAACGCGATCGCGGGGTGGGTGAACCTGATGCAGCGCGGGGTTCTTTCGGCGGAGGACCAGGCGAAAGCAGTCGAGACGATCGCGCGCAACACCAAGGCGCAGCGGCAGCTGATCGAGGAGCTGCTGGACATGAGCCGCATCATTTCCGGCAAGGTGCGGCTGGACCCTCAGCCCGTTGACGTGGCGCTGCTGGTGCGCAACGCCGTCGACAGCGTGCGCCCGACCGCGGAGGCGAAGGGCCTGACGCTGACGTTCGATATCGTGGCGGACAGCGAGCCGATCGGGTACGTCAACGCCGACGGCGCCCGCCTGCAGCAGTCGGTCTGGAACCTGCTGACCAACGCCATCAAGTTCACTGCGCAGGGCGGGACGGTCGCGGTTTTCATGGGGCGGCGGGGGCAGGAGGTGCAGATCAGCGTGACCGACACGGGCGCGGGGATCGCGCCGGAATTCCTGCCGTTCGTGTTCGACCGTTTCCGCCAGGGCGACAGCTCCAGCAGGCGCAGCCACGGGGGGCTCGGGCTGGGCCTGTCGATCGTCAAGCAGCTTATTGAGATGCACGGCGGCCGCGTGGCGGCGCACAGCCGGGGACCGGGTCGGGGCTCGACGTTCTCGATGAGCATCCCGGTGGGCGGCGCTGCGGCTACACCGTTCGTGACCGCGGGCATCGGGACCGGCCTGCCGCGGCACCGCGCGGCGCCTTCCAAGCAGATCCTCCCTGTGCTTCGCGGCGTGAACGTGCTGATCGTCGAGGACGATGAGGACGGCCGCTTCCTGCTGAAGCGTCACCTGGAAGAGGCGCGGGCGACGGTGCTCAGCTCGGCGAGCGTGTCCGAGGCGCGGCGCATGCTGTCGACTCGCCCCGTCGACGTGCTGCTGAGCGACATCGCCATGCCCGGAGAGGATGGACACGACCTGATCAGGTGGGTCAGGTCCGCAGACGACGCGCGCCTGCGCAACCTCCCGGCCGCGGCGATCTCTGCGTTCGCGCGGCCTGAAGACCGTGCTCGCTCGCTGGCAACCGGGTTTGACGCGCACATCGCCAAACCGTGCGACCCGGAGGATCTGACGGCGGTCGTTCAGGAACTGCATGCGCGGGGTTCAGCGCGCCAAGGTCTAGAGGATCCCTCCGCTCCGGGCCACTGATTCCTGCCGCTGATAAGGGTGTGGCAATCTCCTCGGCCATGGGCTCATATCAGGTACACTCGCCCCCATGGCGTCGGATCTTCGGCTTCAGGAAGTTCGGGCACGGTTCATCCGTGCCGCCTGGCGCAACTTCGGCTTGCTCTGTGTCCTGAAATCGTTGCTGCGGCCCGTCGTGGCTGCGGGTGAGACGGTTGTCGCTCCGGAGCTCGACACGGTCATCGCCGCGGCAGCCGGCCTGGGGATCGCCGTCTTCGCGTTCGTCATGTACAAGCGGATGAAGCCGGAATGGCGGTGCTTCGCATGGGAGGGTGGAAAGGCGACGATGAGCCGCATGAACGCGGACGGCTACGCTGAGCTGCTGGTTCCGAGGGGATGCCGGGCATGATCAAGGGGTTGCTCGGCGTCTGCCTTGTGTGCGCCGCTCTAGGCGGCTGGGTGGGCCTGCGGTGCCACACCGTCTTTCGCCAATCGAGCGTAACCGACGTGCGCATCGCGTCTACCGCGACGCACGCGTACACCGATATCGCAGCGGTCTGGTGGGTGCCCGACCGAGCATCCAGCCGCGGGCTCAACGCGCGAGGACCGGCGTGCGTTGTGGAGTTTCCGGGCGCCGATCGCGTGTTTCTTACGCCGGGCAAGGGGTTCAGCGAGGTTGAGTTGCGGCGGTTTGGAGAGGCCGTTGCGGCAAGGAGCGGACGGACGCTTTTGTTGCCGGCAGACTTGATCACGCGCTGAGACAAACGCGGCGTGACCGCCGGCGCGACCTTGCCGCGGAGCTCCAGCGTGCCCGAAGATTCACCTCGTAGCAGGGTCTCGTTGCTGGTCATCCAATGCCTCGATCGACTCACCGCTCTGGATAGCCGGCGGCGGCGTGACGGGCGCCGGCACGATCTTGCGGATGCGGCCGGTGCCGTACTCGCAGATGTAGACCTCGCCGTCGGCGTCTTCACCGAACGAGACGACGAAGCTCAGCGAAAATGTCTGACCGGTGGTGGTGCGCGCGAGCTGGGTGGTGAGGTTCACGGGAGCGGCGTCGGGCATCAGGGCGCTGAAGGCGAGCGCCCAGTTGTAGACGGAGTCGGCGGTGATGTATCGCCCGCGCAGCGAGGGGATCGCCGCGCCGCGGTAGACCACGCCGCCGGCGTTGCTGGCGCCGTTGAAGCCGCGGACGCGGCCGTCGCGGTGCGGGTCGTTGCGGGGGAAGACGATGTCGGGCTTGTGCAGGCGCGTGCCGGGCAGCAGGGTGATGAAACCGAGTCGCAGCACGTCGGCGTCGTAGCGCGGGTAGCCGAAGTTCAGCAGCGGCAGGCCGAGCCTCCCGCCGTCACCTGCGCCCGCGCCACCTCCGAACGCGCGGATGATGTCGGTTCCTTCATACGTATCGCCGACGTCGGCGATCCACGCGTCGCCGGTGGCGCGGTCGAACGACCAGCGCCAGGGGTTGCGCATTCCGACGTGCCAGACCTCCGGCCTGCGTGCGTTGGGGACGGTGCTGATCGGGAAGGGGTTGTCGGCCGGGATGCCGTAGTTGCGGGACGCGTCGGCCGGGAAGTCGTCGCGAGAGACGTCGATGCGGAGCATCTTGCCGCCGAGTTGCGACGCGTTCTGCGGGTCGCCAGCGCTGTTGCCCGCGCCGATGTAGAGCATGCCGTCGCGGCCGAAGTGGATCGAGCCGG
>DASPMT010000369.1:0-6106 GCA_035626935.1 Phycisphaerales bacterium
ATCGCCTTGAGCGCGGCGGGGACGGCGGGCACGAGCCACATCGATCCCACCAGGGCGCTGGACCAGAGGACGTTGAACTTTCCGATCACCCGCGGTAGGCCGTTCCCGCGCCCACCGGAGACGAAGCTCTCGACAACGGGCCACAGGCCTCCGCACAGGAGCGAGTAGAAGGCGACAAAGATCCACAGCGCGACCTGCGAGCCCCGGATGCGGTCCCCGGGGCTGAGGAGGAACCATGTAACGGTGGGGAGGAGGTTGAGCGCCGCCGCCGCGAGCATCATGAGCGCGAGAACCCCGCGCGGCGTGCACCAGGCGTGGGTGCGCTCGGCCCAGCGCACGAAGGGGCCGGTGAACATCGCGCCGGCCATGTAGGTCACGCCGAGCATGATGCTCAGCGCGCTGTTGGCGGCCAGCCCGTAGCCGAAGACCTTCTCGTTGATGAAGGAGATGCCGTTGAACGTCACGCCGGTGGCGACTGAGTTGACGGTCGTGAACGCCAGGCAGGCCCACAGTGGCGATGGGCGCGAGACGGTCGGGCTGGCGTGTGCGGTCAAGGTCGGTCCTTCGACGCTGGAATCGGGCGTTGCTTCCGGGCGGGTGCGAGGGTAGCCTTCAGCCGAGTCCGCTTGGTCCTCGTAGCTCAATTGGATAGAGCGCTGCCCTCCGAAGGCAGAGGTTAAAGGTTCGACTCCTTTCGAGGACGCTTCTTCTGCTTGCCGGCCCTGGGTTTGGGGATTGGAGGCTTGGCCGGCCCGGCCGTGATCCTGAGCTCGCACCGCTGACCGAACTCGCAGCACACGGGGTGCTCGCAGCACTTCACGCCGCGCGCCTTGCAGGTGTAACGGCCGTGGAAGATGAGCAGGTGCGAGAGCTCGCACCACGAATCGCGCGGGAAAAGGGCCATGAGCCAGCGCTCGGTCTGTTGCACGCTGGCGCCCCTGGGCGCGAGGGCGAGGCGCTGGCTGAGGCGGTGGACGTGCGTGTCGACCACGACGTTCATGTTGATGTTGAAGGCGTTACCGAGGACGACGCCGGCGGTCTTGCGGGCGACGCCGCGGAGCGTGAGGAGCTCGGCCATCGTCTGGGGGACGTCCCCGCCGAAGCGGCCCGCAACTTCCGTCATGGCGGCGTGAATGGCCTTGGCCTTGTTGCGGTACAAGCCGATCGACTTGATGTAGGGCTCGATCTGCTGCGGTGTGGCGCGGGCGAAGTCGGCGGGCGCCGGGAACGCCTTGAAGAGAGCGGGGGTCGCTCGGTTGACACTGGCGTCGGTCGCCTGCGCGGAGAGGATCGTCGCAACCAGGAGCTCGTGCGGGGAGGTGTACGACAGTTCGCAGCGGGCGCCCGGGTAGTGCGTGCGCAGCTCGGTGAGAAGCCGGGCTGCGCGGGCTCGCTGGGCAGCAGTGGGCCTGGGGAGCGTGAAGCCAAACTCCGCTTTCTGCGCCGC
This sequence comes from Phycisphaerales bacterium, assembly GCA_035626935.1. Taxonomy (GTDB): domain Bacteria; phylum Planctomycetota; class Phycisphaerae; order Phycisphaerales; family UBA1924; genus JAJTGZ01. The sequence goes on from DASPMT010000369.1 coordinate 1,448, forward strand.
CGCTGTCTGAGGAACGCCTGGGCTCACGCTTTCGGCCCCGGGCGGGTCGCGCGCCAGGCGCCCGTGATCAGAGCGGCCAGCACGATGACAAGCAGTATCTGCAGCAGCGTCGACGCCCGGGGATGGTCGGCGTCGAAGGCCGCCTGGGCTGCGCGGGCTCTGTCAACGGCGCCGATGGAGAGTTGGCTCCAGTAGGTGTGGAGGTTCGTCCGCATTCGAGGCCAGAGCCACAGGAGGTAGACCCCAAGCAGCCCCGCGGCACACGAGGTGCAGTAAAGCGTCGCCGGGAGGCGGCGCGGGGCGCCGGGCTTGCGCGAACGAACCAGGCAGACGACCGACGCGAGCGCCAGCACCGCGCAGACAGCTTGGGCGGCGTGGCTGATCAGGAAGACGTTCGCAACGATTCTTCCGCCGACATACATCCAGTGCGGTCGGGAGCCGGCGTCCAGCGACGGCACCAGCGGGTCGATCGTTTTCAAGGTTGGGAAGGTGACGGCGGCGGCAGCGGCGGTCATCGCCAGCACGCCCGCCCACAGGCCAAGCGCTGCGAGGTGCGCGGTCGTACAGAGTCGTTCCCAGCGTGCCATGGTCGACTGTACGGACCAGTCGTTACGCCGTCGCCGGCGTGTGCGGGGGCGCGGCGTCGGCGGGCGGGGGGAGCAACGGCCACGGGCGGCGGCAGCGCGGGCAGGCACGGGGGCCAAACGAAGCCTCCTCGACCAGCGAAGGTTCGATGGCGCTGGGCGAATCGCTGAGCAGTTCGGCACAGTCGGCGCACCGGCGGTCGCGCAGCGCGTTCCGCAGCGAGGGCCGAGGGGCGGCCATCCGCGCCACCGACCCGATCGCCGTCCATGTCAGCGGCAGAGCCAGCGGCGCCGCGAGCAGCGCTGCCGGCCACCATCTGAGAGGGGCGAGACGAGGATCGGAAACGACCACCGACACGAGCGCGAACGGACCGACGATCCCGCAGAGCGCCACAAACAACGGGCGGAGTGGACCTCCGCCGGCATCGGTCTGACCTTCCGCTGGTCCCCAGGCGCTTACGCGACGGCGATAGTCGTCGGCGAGGCCCGCGAGAGCGCGTTGGGTGGAGGGATGGGCGGGACCGCGATCGGTGACCGCGCGTGCGGCGAGCTCGTAAGGTTCGATGCGGGCGACGCAGCGCAGCAGGCAGTCTACCGGGCCGCCGCCGCGGACGCCCACGTGCAGCCGCGGGTAGGCGACGGGAAGGCGGTCCCACTGTGTGTAGCCGTCGGGTTCCATGGGTGGCGGTATGAATCTACGCTTGTCCGATGACCGAGGCACGGACCGCCGCACAGGAAAACGCATGGACCACCCGGCGGCTGCTGGGCTGGGTAAGCGACGCGTTTGCCAAACGGGGGCTTGACAGCCCGAAGCTCTCGGCGGAGGTCCTGCTGTCGCACGTGCTGAAGACCGAGCGGCTCAAGCTCTATCTCGACCCCGAGCGTGAGGCGTCGAAGGCGGAGCTCGACGCGCTGAGGGGCCTTGTCGGGCGAGCGCTTAAGGACGAGCCGGTGCAGTACCTGACCGAGGAGGCCTGGTTTTTCGGCCTTCCCTTGTCGGTGGACAAGCGGGTGCTAGTGCCGCGGCCGTGCACCGAGGTGATTGTGGAGACGGTGCTGCAGCGGGCGCGGCCGGCGATGGACATCGGCGGCGCGGCCGGACGGGCGAGCGGCGAGGGGCTCCGCATCCTTGACCTGTGCACAGGGAGCGGGTGCATTGCGGTTGCGTTGGCCAAGAACCTGCCGGTCGCGAGCGTGGTCGCGACGGACGTGTCGAGCGAGGCGCTCGCGGTCGCGGCGGCGAACGCGTCGCGCCACGGCGTGACGATTGACTTTCGTCAGGGCGACCTGTTCGGCCCGCTGGGACCCGACGAACGCGGCACGTTCGATTTTATCGTGTCAAACCCGCCGTACATCCCCGACGACGAGTGGCCCGACGTGCCGGCGAACGTGAAGAACCATGAGCCGGAGCTTGCCTTGCGGGGCGGCGGTGATGGGTTGCTGCTGGTGACGCCGATCGTCCGGCAGGCGCCCGATTGGCTCAAACCCGAGGGTGTGTTAATGGTGGAGACCGCGGCGAGCACCGCCGCGGCGGCGCTGCGACTGGCCGAGGAGGTCGACCGTTATGCCGACGGGCAGGTGGTCAAGGACCTGGAGGGGCTCGACCGGTTCCTCCTGGCGACGGCGCGATAGTTCAGGCGGGCTTCGGGGTGAGGGCCTTGTGCACCTCTTCGATCAGCCGATCGGCCTGGAACGGTTTGAAGAGAACGCACTGCAGGCCTTCCTGGCTGGCGCGGACGATCGAGTGGTGCGGGTCGTATCCGAAGCCGGTCATAAGGATTACCGGGAGGTCCGCGTAGAGCTTGCGGGCCTCCGCGAAGATCTCGTAGCCGGTCTTGTCGGGCATGCGGATGTCGCTGACGAGAACGTCAAAACCGCGCGGCGGGTCGCCGGGTGAGACGGCTGTGCCGCGCTCAAGCCCGGCCGCGGAGGCGGAAGCGGGCGCAGCCCCGTGGAGCGCGGCGATCGCGTCGGTGGCGTTCTCACAGACAACCACCTCCGCGCCGCGGGCGGAGAGGACGTCGCGGATCACCTGGCGGATGCGGGCTTCGTCGTCGGCGACGAGGATGCGCTTGCCTGCCATCACCGGGTCGAGCGACGCGTCGCTAAGGGCCTCGTCGGCGCCCAGGATCGTCTGCGGGCCGCTGGTGACGTCCTTGACGCGTTTCTTCAGGGCGTCGACCTCGGCGATGATGCGGTCGATGTTGCGCATCGCCTGGCCGACGCCGCCGCCCCCCTCGGCCTCGGCTGACGCCTTGAGGCGCGCCACGTCGGCGGCGAGCTCGGCGAGCGGGGCGGCCAGTTCGTCCTCGACGGTGTGGCCCACGGTCTCGCTGGTCTCGACGCGCTCGACCCGGAGCAGGTCGAGGATGTGGAGCGCCAGGGCGATGTGGTTGGCGAACTTCTCTGCGTACTGGCGGTCCTCCTCGTCGAACGCGGCGGGCTTGCTGCTCTCGACGTTGAAGATGCCGATGACCTTGTCGCTCAGGCGCAGCGGCACGGTGAGGCTGGAGCGCGCGTCCTGGATGCCCGAGACGTAGCGGGGGTCGGTGGTGGTGTCGTAGCTGATGTACGAACGCCCGGTGGCTGCGACGTAACCGGAGATGCCGTTCCCCTCGGGTTTGGCGTAGAGGGCGACCTCCATCGCCTCCGGCGGCAGGCCCTTGCTCATCACAAGCTCGAGCTTGCCCGTGCGCTGGTCGATCAGGCGGACGTTGAACTGATCGAAGGAGAGCAGGTCGTGGGCGATCTTGATGATCTTCTGCTCGAGCACGCGGATGCGCTCGGGTGTGTGCATCGTGCGCACGAGCTCGGCGTCGAGCCGGACGAGCTCATCACCGGCGCGGTCGATAGCCGAGGCCTTCTGCTGCGTCCTGCGCGCGGCCGTCACGTCCCACACGACGGCGACCATGGAACGAGGCGCGGCGCCCGCCGGTGCCGCGCCGCCGTCGGCGAATTCACCGACGGGCGAGACAGCGACCTCCAGGATGCGCTGGTCGTCGCTGCCGCTGACCTCGAAGCGGCGGCCTGCTCCGCTGGAGCCCGGGGCGCGGGACGGGGGTGAGCCGGGGTCGGCGATCTGGCGGGCCGCCTGTCGGCAGGCGGCGGCGATCCGCTGCTGCGTCGGCGCGTCGTAGGCCGAGAAGCGGTCGTTGCTCCAGACCACGCGGCTGTCCAGATCGGTGAGGCAGACGCCCTCACCCAAGGCGTTGAGCAGCAGCCGATCGCGGCCGCCCGCCAAGGCTTGCGCCAGCGCCACGAACGCGCCGCCGGCGGAGGTGACCAGGTCGAAGCGCCCCTGCTGGAGGCGGGAGGCGACGTTGGCCGGGGTGGTGAGCTCGACGTGAAAGTGCTCGCTGAGCAACGCCGCGAGGCGCGATGACTCGGGTGCGGACGCCGCCCCTGCTCCCCCTGCCCCCGGGCTCGTCACAAGCAGCAATCTGGGGAGACCGTCGGCCATGAAGAGAGTCGGGGCGCCCTGCCGCGCGAACGGGCGACGGGCCGGCTGAGCAGTGAGAGGATATCGCTGTTGCGGCGCAGCGGGCGCGAAACGGTCTGGCACCGGCAAGCGCGGCCGGCGCTGTGTACCCTCCCTCCGCGATGGTCGAGTTGTCAAGCGTCACCAAGGACTATGGGCGGTTCCGCGCCGTGAGCGAGGTATCGCTCACGATCCAGCCGGGCCAGGTGACAGGGCTGCTGGGGCCCAATGGGGCGGGGAAGAGCACAATTATCCGCATGATCACGTGCCTGCTGGCCCCGACGGAGGGGTCGGTCAGCGTCTGCGGGTTCGACACGGTGACCCGGTCGGCCGCCGCGCGAGCGAACATCGGGTATCTCCCGGAATTCGCACCGCTGTACCCGGAGATGACGGCACGGGGGTACCTGCTGTTCCGGGCGGGGCTCGTCGGCCTGCGGGGGCGCGCGGCGTCAGCAGCGGTGGACGGGGCGCTCCAGCGGTGCTGGCTGACCGACGTAGCGGATAAACGGATCGGCGCGATGAGCAAGGGCTACAAGCAGCGCGTCGGGTTGGCGGGGGCCATCCTCCACGATCCAAAGGTGCTGGTCCTGGACGAGC
>DASPMT010000370.1:0-6178 GCA_035626935.1 Phycisphaerales bacterium
ACGCCAGGGACGCCTACGCGCGGCTTGAGGCCGCCGAGCAGTTCGGCAAGATCGTCATCGATTGGCGGTGAGCGTCAGGCCGCGGCCTTGCGGCGTGACGCGGCGCCTTTTTTCCGGTTGGCGACCTTGCGGGGCTCAGGCTTGAGGGCCTTGGCGCCCGGTTCAGGAGCGGGCTTGACTGCGGGGGTGGGTGTGCCGGCGTGGTAAGCTGAGTACGGAATCACGTCGCCTTGATCCTTTCCACCGTCCGGGTCGTGCTCTTGCCCTCGACCACGTCCAGAAGTTCGACGCGCCCCCCAGAGGCTTGAACAAAGGACGCGCCGGGTATGTCTTCGAGCCGGTACTGGCGGCCCTTGACCAGTACGTCGGGCTTGACGCTGTGGATCAGCTTCTCGGGCGTGTCCTGATCGAAAATGACGACAGCACCCACACACTCAAGCTCCCCTAGGAGCTGCGCCCGGTCCGCGGCGGGGTAAATCGGACGCGTCGGCCCTTTGAGCCGGCGCACGGACTCGTCCGCGTTGATCGCGACCACCAGGAAGTCACCCAGCGCCGCCGCCCGCCTCAGGAGGCTCACGTGCCCCGCGTGGAGGACGTCGAAGCACCCATTCGCGAGCACCACCTGCGGCTTGCGTCCCTTGCCGTTGGGCGTGCGCAGCGCCGAGAGCTCGACGTTGAGCTCGTCCCACGTGCGGAGCTTGCCGCGCGTGGCGCGCTCGCGCAGCAGGAGGTCGCGGTGGATGCGTTCCAGCGGGATCGGCACGCACCCGAACTCCTCCACCTCGAGCCCGGCGGCCGCGTTGGCGAAGCGGACGCTGTCGTACCAGTCGATGCCGTTGGCGCGTGCCGCGGCGAGGGCGGCGAGCACCATGTCGCCGGCGCCGGTGACGTCGTAGACGTGCCGGGCGACGGTGGGCACGGCGCGCGGGTCCTGACCCGCTTCGAGCAGCAGCGCGCCGCTCTTGTCAAGGGTGATGACCGCCGCCTCCAGCCCGAGCTGCTCAACCAGGCGCGCGGCGATCTCGTTGTACGACTCTGGCGGCGCGCCGTCGGGACGCGGCAGGCCGGTGGCCTTCTCCGCTTCGTTGCGGTTGGGCGTGATGGTCGTCGCGCCGGCGTAGCGGGCGTAATCGGGGCTCGACGCGGGGTCGACAAGCACCGGCTTGCCCGCGGCGCGGGCCCGCTGGATCACCGCCCGGCAGAAGCCGGCGGTGCAGACGCCCTTGCCGTAGTCCTCGATGCACACCACGTCCGCGCCCGCGAGCGCCTTGTCGAACGCGGCGAGCAGCTTTTCGGCGACCTCCGGCGTGATCGGCTCCTTGCTCTCCTCGTCGACCCTGAACATCTTCTGGGCGTGGCGGTGCTGAGCCAGGCCGATGAGGTTGCGCTTGGTCGTCGTCGGGCGCGACGCGTCGGTGACGAGCCCTGACGCGTCTACGCCGGCCTTGGCGAGCTCGGCCCGCAGCGCCTTGGCCGAGTCGTCGTCTCCCGTCACACCGACGGCCACGACCGACCCCTTCAGTGCCACAAGGTCGGCGCAGACGTTGGCGGACCCGCCGGCGCGGCGCTCGGTGCGCTGCACGTGCAGCACCGGAACGGGCGCGTCGTTGGCGAGCCGATCGACGTTGCCGTACACCATGTCGTCGAGCATGTAGTCGCCGACGACCACGGCCCGGAATGGCTTCCACGAGGCCAGTTTCTCAAGCAGTTGGCTCATCGCACGAGGGTAGGTTCAGGCGGGCGGCGGAGCCGCTTTCGCCGAGGTGATGGCTTCTGTCACCCTCGTTAACACCGCCTCAGACGGCTGAACCTCCAGCGACAGCCGCGGCCGCACCACCGTCAGCTTCGACCACGCCGGCGGCACACCGCCGAATCGGGCGAAGTCCTTCTGCGTGGTGACGACGATCTGCGACCTTGTCGCGACGGCTGTCGCGAAGATCCGCTCGGCAAACGCCTCGCTGAGCGGCTCGTGGTCGCGCAGGCCGAAGACTCTTTGCACGCGGCAACCCGTTTCGTCCAACGACCGCAGAAAACCGTAAGGGCGCGCGATGCCGCACACGACGACCACATGCTTTCCGCGCAGCGCCTGCACGCGCCAAGAGAGCTCGTTCCCCGCGTCGCTCACAGCGATGTCCGTCCACCGGTGCGTCGAACGAGCGACAACCACTCCAGACCTCAGGAAGAGTCCGAGCTCGCGCTCAACGCGGCCTGTCTCCGCAGCGTTGTCGGCGTGCGTCAGCACGACAATCCCGGCCCGCGCGATGTTCCGCACCGGTTCCCTGAGATCGCCCGCGGGGAGCAACCGATCGTCGGGCGTGCCCGCCTGCGCATCGACGAGCACCACGTCAAGATCACGGTGGAGCTGCCGGTGCTGAAACCCGTCATCGAGCACAACGACGTCCGCTCGACCTCCGCCGGCGATGAACCCCGTGATACCCGCGTGCCGATCGGGATTCACGATCACCGGCACGCCCGGAAGCGCTGCGCGGTACTCCTCTGCCTCGTCGCTGCGTCCGCTGCTCAGTTCCGACTTGTACCCTCGCATCGCGATCGCCGGGCTGATCCGGCGCGCAACCAGCTCGCGGCACAGCCACATGACAAACGGCGTTTTTCCCGTCCCTCCCACCGTCAAGTTGCCCACTGACACCACCGGCACCGGCACGCGCTTGACGCCGATCCCGCGGTCGAACCGCCGGTTGCGTCGCGCAACCACCGCGCCGTACAAAGGTGCGGCGAACGGCCCGATGATCTTCCGCAGCGTGTCGTGCGGCCGCGTTGTCCCGTCGCCGTGACGGCTCATCCCGTCCCCCCGCCCCCTGCACGGCCGTCGCCGGCCGGGCCGTGCGGTTTCGGGAACGCGCCCGCCCGTTCCTGGCGCGCCTTGAGCAAGTCGGCGGCCAACGCCTCCGCCGCGCGGCGGGCCTCGTCACGCCGCTCGCGCAGCGCGAGCTTGAGCGTCACGAACGCGTCGGCGATCGCCAGCGACACCGACGCGGCGACCAGTCCGATCACCAGCAGCCAGACGATGGCCGACGCCTTCTTGTCATCGATCGACGCGACCGAGACGCCGTACGCCAGCGCGCCGAGGATGAAGATGTGCAGCAACCCCAGCGCTGTGCGGATCTTCCGGCGCGCCCGCGGCACGTCGTCGCGCTGGATCGCGAGCGTGTAGCCGGCGATCAGCACCATCCCCGCCGCCGCCAAGGGAATCGCGATCCACGGCGACACCATGGTCTGCGCCAGGGTGGTCACGCGACCGCCCCCTTGGGAAGTGCCGCGGCAAACGCCGCGAGGCGCGCCAGCAGCGAGCGTGTCGGCAGCCCGGTGACGCAGCCAGGGTCCCCCTCGGCCTTGAGCGGCCACCCGGCGTCCAGGCGCTCCTGCAGGTTGTACGCGCCCGACTTGCCGCGCCAGGCGTCGCCGCCCGTGTACCGGACGATCTCGTCGTCACCGATGTCGCCGACGGTCACGACGGCGCGGTCGGTGTAGACGTCGCGCGCGCCGGTGGCCGGGTGGAGCAGGGCGACGCCGGTGAGCACCTCGTGGGACCGGTTGCGCACCAGCCGGATCATGCGGGCCGCATCCGCGGCGTCCAGCGGTTTGCTGAGCACCTCGCCGTCCTGATCCACCAGGGTGTCGGCGCCGATCACGATGCAGTCGGAGGAGCCGCCGGACTTCGCCCACCGTTCGGCGCCGGCCTTTGCCTTCAGGTACGCCAGCGACGCCACCCACTGCCTGAGCGGCAACCCGCCGGCTCCCCCACTCCCCTTCCCCGCGCGTCGCGGCCCGCACCCCATGGCCAGGTCGCCGTCCTCGATGCGCGGGTCGACAACGGTGAACGCCCGCCCCTCGGCAGCGCCGAGCGCCTGCGCCAGCAACTCGCGCCTGCGCGGCGAGGTCGAGGCCAGCACGATGGGGAGCCCGGGACCGCTCACGCACAGAGTTTAGGAGAACCCGCTCGCCCGTGCCCTCTCGGTCCGCGTTCGAAGGTCCGGTCCGTTCCGCTACCATGCACCGATGCGCGTCCACCTGGTGCAGCTCGACATCGTGTGGGAGGACAAGCCCGCCAACTACCGGCGCGTGCTTAAGCTGCTCGACCGCGCCGCCCTCCCCCCCGCGCCCGGCGAGATGATCGTCCTGCCCGAGATGTTCGACACCGGGTTCTCCTTCAACGTGGAGAAAACCGCCGACCGCGACGGCACGACCATGCGGTTCCTGCAGGCGCTGGGGAAGGAGACGGGGTGCTTCGTCGTCGGCGCGCGAACGACCATCGGCCACGAAGGGAAGGGGCGCAACCGCTGCCCGATCGTGAGCCCCGCGGGCGAGCTGATCGACGAGTACGAAAAGATCCACCCGTTCAGCTACGGCGACGAGCAGAAGCACTTTATTGGCGGCACGCGGCTGGTCACGTTTGATTGGTCGTCGGGCGACGGCCCCAAGACCCAGACGCTCAAGGTCTGCCCCACGATCTGCTACGACCTGCGTTTCCCCGAGCTCTACCGGCACGGGCTGCTGGCCGGCGCCGAGGTCTTCACCGTCATCGCATCATGGCCCGCGCCGCGCAAGGTCCACCGGCGCGCCCTGGCCGTTGCACGGGCGATCGAGAACCAGGCGTTCGTCCTCTGTCTCAACCGCGCCGGCAGCGACCCGAAGTTCACCTACCAGGGCGAGAGCTTCGCCGTCGGGCCCAAGGGCGACATCATCGGAGAGGCGGGCGGTGAGGAGTGCATCCTCAGCGTCCAGCTCGACCCCAACGCCGTGCGGAGCTGGCGCGCCGACTTCCCCGCGTGGAAGGACATCCGGCTGATCGGGCATTAGAAGAAGCGATGAGCGACGAGTCACGAGCGACGAGTGCAAGGCGCTGCGCGCTGCACGCCGGGGACAAAGACCTGCTCCCCTCTCTCATGACGCACCGCCCGTCGCCTCTGCCCTTCCCCCTCTCCCCTTCCTCTCCCTCATCGCTCATCGCTCATCGCTCATCACTCGTCACTGCTCTTCCTCCCCCTCCCCCCCACAAGGACCCGAACAGGGCCCTTTCTTTCCTCGTGACTTATCGCGCGTGGACATGCCACCGTCGCTCATACCTTCGATTCTGACGTCGGATCGCGGTTTTTGACCGCCGCACCCCGCCCCACCCCATTCGAGAGCTGTTCTCCGCCGGTGGAGTGCTTCCCAATCCCGGGTGAGAGTCCGTCAATCCAAGGCTGGCACTCCACTCCGCCGGTCGAGCGCACCCCAAGCCCGCTCGGCTGTCCTTTTCCGCCGGTGGAGGGCCGCTCTGCCCCGGGCTGGCGCTGCATCGGACCGGGCGAGCGGGATGCGATGTCGGGGAGGCCCCGACTGCCCCCGCTTCAAACATCGAAATACCCTAATCGTCGCGGAATGGCTCCTTGGGGGTACGACTACAGGCATGCGCTCGCGACGCCAACCCCAGAAAAACACGTCCCGCTGTCGGTTCCGGTGGGGGGAGCCGAAGACCCGAAAGAAGCTGAGGAAACCCGTTCTTAGGCCCACTAGACTTCCAATGGTTGGTGGGGCGGGTTGCTGCGGCACTAGCCCTCGTGCCGCACTATTCCCGAACGGAGCAACGGGTGTCTATACAACTTCAATTGCCACTGGTGGTGCCGCCCGGTCCGGGCTTCTCCAAGCTCACCAAAGCGCTTGGTGTGAAGGACGTGGCGAACTGGCCCGACAACTTCGGCCGGCGTCTTCGCTCCTTCGTTCGCGGCGCTGGCATCCAACCAATCCGAACGCTCAGCCTCTTTTCCGGTGCCGGCGGACTGGACATTGCATTTCACGACGCGGGGTTCGACATCCTGCAGATGGTCGAAATCCACCCAAAGTACGCAGCGACCTTGGAACTTAATGCAAAGGAGGATGGATATTTCGGTCATGGCACGGTGAGCGCCGTCGATGTGCGCACCCTCCTTCGCGAAGTGCCACTGGCTTTCAAGGGGCGGATTGACTGCATAATCGGTGGCCCGCCTTGTCAGACGTTCTCAGCGGCAGGCCGGCGCGCGGCAGGAGTTCGTGGCACACAGGAAGCGCGCGGGACACTCTTCGAGGAGTACGTGAACCTCCTGCTCCCACGCGAAGCTTCGATGCTTGAAGAAGTACGGCTCAAGCGAGTGCTCAGTAGGCAGTCGGTATGTCTCGAAGTCGACGTACTGGACCCGCG
>DASPMT010000371.1:0-2651 GCA_035626935.1 Phycisphaerales bacterium
TGAACGCGATGACGCCCTGCTCGCGCCCCGCGGCGGTTGGGATCTGCGTCAGCTCGAGCGCGAGGGAGAAGTGAGGATGCACCCGGGAGGATACGTCAGGGCGCCACCGGGCTCGCTTTGCGAAACTGTGCCCGATCACGAGCGTTGAGACCTCACGCAGCGATACGCGGATGGGACAGGGCCCTGGTCGACAGCCTTACCCGCCGCGGAGGCCCTTGCTGGTCTTCATGCGCCCTCCCATGCGGTTGGGTGGCAGCTTGGTCGGAACGATGCCGCCGGGGAACTTTTCCGCGTCCACCTTCTTCGCGTCGGGCATCAGCGGGTTCACCGTGGCGACCAGACGGTTGACCATCTGCGGGGGCGGCGGGGGAGGCGGCGGCGCCAGCGGGGCGGTCCCCGGCCCACCGGGCCCGAAGTTCGAGCCGCCCGGGCCGCGGTCGGTGGCCTTGAACTCTGGGTAGTGCAGGCGCGGGATCTCGGCGTTGATGAGCTGCTCGATCTGTGTCAGCAGGTCGCCGTCGTCAGGGGTGACGAAGGAGTACGCAACGCCCTCGCGCCCGATCCGGGCGGTGCGCCCGACGCGGTGGACGTAGACCTCCGGGTCTTCCGGCAGGTCATAGTTGATGACGTGCGAGATGTTCTCGACGTCGATGCCGCGGCTGACCAGGTCGGACGCGACGACGACGGAGAGCTTGCCGGCGTGCAGCTTCTCGATCACCTGGTTGCGCTTCGCCTGGCTCTTGTCGCCGTGCATGGCGTGCGCCTCGATCTTCTTCTCGTGCAGGTACTCGCACACCTTGTCGACCGTGGACTTCATTTTACAGAAAACGACGGTGAGCGCCGGCTCCTCGTGCGTGAGCAGGTGCGCCAGCAGGCGGCGCTTGTCCCAGTGGTTGACGGGGCAGTAGTACTGCTTGATCGTTGAGGCGGTCGTAGGGCCGCCGACGACGGCGACCACTTTTTCCGCGTCGGGCTTGCAGAACTGGCGTGCCAGCCGCTCGATCTCGGGGCTGATGGTCGCTGAGGTAAAGATCGTCTGGCGCTCCTTGGGGCACTGGCTCAGGATGCGCCGGATGTCGTCGCGGAAGCCGATGTCCAGCATCCGGTCGACCTCGTCGAGCACGGCGAACTTGACGTTCCGCAGGTGCATGTACCTGCGTTCGATCATGTCCATCAGCCGGCCGGGGGTGCTGACGACGATCTGCGGGCCCTTGGCGAGCTGGTCGATCTGCTTCTGCATCCGCTCACCGCCGTAGACCGCGACGGCGCGGATGGGGGTGTACTGCCCCAGGTCGCGGAGTTCTTCGGCCACCTGCACGCACAGCTCGCGCGTCGGCACCATGATCAGCGCCTGGAAGGGCGTCTCCTTGTCGGCGTTGTGGAGGATCGGCAGGCCGAAAGCGCCGGTCTTGCCCGTGCCTGTGCGCGCCTGGCCGAGCATGTCCTTGCCCTGCATCAACGGCGGGATCAGCAGGGCCTGGATCTTGGTGGGGTGCACGAACTTCAGCTCGTCGATCCCCTTGAGCACCGACGAACGCAGGCCCATCTGGTGGAACGTGATCGAGCGGTCGAAGATGTCGACCTTGTTCTCTGCCGTCAGGACGTTAGCGTCGCGCGACGGCTCCGCCGTTCCCCCGCCGGACGTGCCGGACGGGAACGAAGGCAGCGGGGGTGGGGTCAGGGAACCGTGAGGGGTTGCGTTGGTCGAGGACGGGTCGGTGGTCATGGAAACTGGGGTCTTTCCCCCCGAGTGATCGGGGCGAGCTTGGAATGGGACGGGTTCATCGTATGATGCCCAGACGACCGATACCGGGGCTGCCGGGCGGCGTTTTCAAGTGCCTCACGAGCACGGACGGACCCGTGCCGGGCGGCCGACGCAACTTGCCGCCGGGCGGAGCCCTCGCCGTGACTACCAGCCGCGTAGAGATCGATCTGGCCGCCATCGACAGGAACGTGGCGATCCTGCGCCGCTGCGCCCGGGAAGGCGCCGTAAAAGCGGGCGTCCCCGAGAGCAGCGTGCAGTTCTGCGGCGTTGTGAAGCAGGACGCCTACGGCCTGGGCGCCGTCCGGGTCGCCAAGCGCCTCGCCTCCATCGGGGTCGACCTCCTGGCCGTCTACTGCGTCGCCGAGGCCCGCATCCTCGCCGATGCCCCGATCAACACCCCGGTGTTGATCCTGATGCCGACCTACACGTTTGACCGCAACGACCCGCTCTACCGCCTCGCCGTCCGCGACCGGCTCCACTTCGCCCTCCATTCGCTCGCCCAGGCCGAGGAGCTTCACGCCCTGGCCAACAAGCTCGGCATGACGCTCCCCGTTCATGTCCAGCTCGACGTCGGCATGAGTCGGGGCGGCTGCCTGCCCGATGAGGCCACCGCGCTCGTCCGCTTCGTCGTCGGCGCACAGCGCCTGCGGCTGGCCGGTCTTATGACGCACTTTTCGTCGCCCGCCGCTGATGAGCCGTTCACCCGGGAGCAGGCCAAGCTGTTCCGCCACTGGATCGACGGCGTCAAGCCGCTGCTAGCCGAGAGCGTTCGCAAGGGGCACGGCCCGTGCGTCGTGCACGCCGCCAACACCGCCGCCACGCTGCGCAGCCACAACCTCCACGGCACGATGCTCCGTGTCGGCCAGGGGATGTACGGCTACGGCGG
>DASPMT010000372.1:0-4570 GCA_035626935.1 Phycisphaerales bacterium
CCGCGTCCCCACGGCGAACAGCACCACCCCCGCCACCATCGCCGCCACCGTGAACACCACGAAGAACCAGCGTTGCCCCGCCCCGATACCGAAGACGGCGCCGGGGTTCAGCACCAGGCTCAGGTCCAGCACGTGCGGAACCACCGTCACCGGCCGGTGCGCCGGCAGCAGCTCCCCCAGCCGGCGCGGGCCGTACTCGAGCACCTGCGCACGGTCAACGTGCACCGGCTGGTCGGCGATCTTCTCAAACGCCCACCACTTGCTCCCAAGGTCCGCGGCCAGGCCGATCACCACCACCGCGATCAGCACGAACCACGCCCGGGGCGTCCGCCCCGCGCGCACCGCCAAGGTCGGGATCGCCGATCCGGTCACGGGTTAATCCTCGCCGGCGGACGCGGTCTTGCGCGGCACGAAGAACGTGCGCTTCTCGTGCTCGCGCGCGGCCTCGATCGAGTAACGCGTCCACGGCAGCTCCTCCAGCCGCTCCTTGTTGATCGCCTTGCCCGTCACCTGGCACAGTCCGTAGGAGGCGTCGGCGATGCGACCGATGGCCTCGTCGATCTCCTTGATCAGCTTCCGGTCCACGTCGGCGATGTCCAGCGCCAGGCTCTGGTCGTACGCGTCACTGCCGGCCTCCGCCACGTGCTGCGGCAGGTGGCTCAGCGAGCCGCTGTTCTCCTTCAGCGCCGCGCCCTCCATGTTCTCGACGTCGCCCATCAGCTCCGCGCGCTTGCGCAGCAGGATCTGCTTGTAGTGGTCCAGCTCCTTCTTGTTGAAGGGCGTCTTCCCCTTCAGCGTCGCCGGATCAATCCCGTTCTTGCCCGCCTTGGGCGCGTTGGGCCCGCTCTGAATCAGCGGCTTCCACTTCTTGCCCGCCCCGAAGAGCGGCGCGCCGAGCTGCGGCATCTCGAAAACCTTCTTCGGCGGCTTGGGGCGCTTGGCCGTCTTGTTGTTGACGATCGTGATCCCCTTGGGCTTGTTGGGGTCGACCGGTCCGGTCAGGGGCGCGAGCGACGCTCCCGCGGTGAACTGAGGCACGCGGTTGAGCGGCTTCAGCAGCGTCCGCTCCGGCACGGGCGCCGGCGGCTCCTTAGCCTTCACAACCGGCTTTGCTGGAGCTTTGGCCGCAACCTTCGGTGCCGGCTTGGCGGGTACCTTCGCGGCCGGCTTGACCGATGGCTTCGGCGCGGGCTTGGCCTTCGGCGCGGGCTTCTTGGCGGGAGCGGACTTCTTTGCGGCGGGCTTGGGCTTGGACACCGGGCGGACCTCACTTTGCGGGCGGAAACAGCCCGAAGGGGCAGTGGAAAAGGTGGCAACCTTAGGCAAACCGCTTGCGCGACGCGGGTTCGGTCCCACCGGTGACCCTGCAATCCCGAAGCCTTCAGGCGCGATTCTCCGCCTCCATCCTCAGCCACCCAGACGGGTTGCTCGCCCGCCATCCTTCCCACCAGGCGCCCATCGCGCCCGGCAGCACGGGAATAGCCCGGCCGTTGTCCGAGCGCCGCTCGCCGCGAACGCACGCCAACGCCACGGCGGCCACCTCTTCGGGCCGTAGCGTCGCAGAAGCGGGGATCACCGACTCGTCGAACGCCGACCGCAGCAGCGGCGTCTCGACCGCCCCGGGGCAGAGGCAGTAGGCTGTCACCCCCGCCGGTGCCCCCTCCTTCGCGCACGACACGGTCAGGTGCGCCATGGCCGCCTTCGCCGCGCCGTAGGCCATGAACCCCTCAAACGGGTCGTACACAGCCATGCTGGCGATGTTCACTACGACGCCGCCCGCCCGCACCAGCCACGGCCACCCCGCGATCGTGCAGTATGCCGCCGATGAGGCGTTCACCGCCAGCATCTGATCCCACACCGCCGCGGTCATCGAGGCAATCGGCACCACCGAACCGCGCCCGGCGTTGTTGACCAGTACGTCCAGCGACCCCAGCCCCTCCGTGGCGCCGCGCACCGCCTCCTCCGCATCGACCGCGCGCGACAGGTCGGCGGGAAGCACAAGCGTCTCGGGCGCGCCCGTCATCTCGGCGGTTGCTTCCAGGCACTCCCGGCGCCGGCCCACCAGGGCGAGCGCGTACCCGCTGTTCCCGAGCGCTACCGCGACCGCGCGCCCGATCCCCGACCCCGCGCCCGTGACCAGTGCCGTTTTCATGGCGTGATCGTTGCCGCCGCGGCGGGCGGGCGAGGGCGCGTTGCGCCGATCGCGCCGGCCCGTTCATCGGGCGGGCTCTCTGAACTCCCCCTGTTCTTCCGATACCCTCCGCCATGCCCCTCCTCACGCAGTCGCCGCAATGGTCCGCGCTCCTCTCTCACGCCAGGGAGGTCGAGCCTCTCCACATGCGAGACCTGTTCGAACGCGACGGAGGCCGCTTCAAGACGCTCAGCCGCGAGCTGACGATCGGGGCGGGCGGAAACGGGGCCGGTACCGAGCGTCTCCTGCTCGACTTCTCCAAGCACCGCGTCACCGCACGCACGCTTCAACTGCTGCTCGAGCTCGCGTCCGCCGCCGGCGTCGAGAGGCTGCGCGACGCGATGTTCAGCGGCGAGAAGATCAACACGACCGAGGGCCGCGCCGTCCTCCACACCGCCCTCCGCACGCCGAGGAACGGCCGCCCCGTCTACATCGACGGCGCCAACGTCCTCCCCGACGTCCACGCGGTGCTCGACCGCTTCCTCGCGTTCGCCCAGCGCGTGCGCTCGGGTGAGCACAAAGGCCACACCGGCCGGCGCATCACCGACGTCGTCAACATCGGCATCGGCGGCAGCGACCTCGGGCCGGTCATGGTCTGCGAGGCCCTCAAGAACTACAGCGACCGCTCGCTCAAGCTCCACTTCGTCTCCAACATCGACGGCACGCACATCGCCGAGACACTCCGCCTGTGCAACCCGGAGACGACCCTCTTCATCGTGGCCAGCAAGACCTTCACCACGCAGGAGACGATGACCAACGCCCACACCGCGCGCGCCTGGCTGCTCGACGCCCTTAAGGACAAGGCCGCGACGGCCAGGCACTTCGTCGCCGTCAGCACCAACGCGAAGGAAGTAGGGGCCTTCGGCATCGACACCGCCAACAACATGTTCGGATTCTGGGACTGGGTGGGCGGTCGCTACTCCCTCTGGTCCGCCATCGGACTCCCGATCGCCCTCTCGATCGGTGCAGAGAACTTCCGCGAGCTGCTCGCCGGCGCCCACGAGATGGACGAGCACTTCCGCACGACCCCCATAGCGTCCGGCAACAACCTGCCCGCGGTCATGGCCATGCTCGGCGTCTGGTACAACAACTTCCTCCCGGGTCCGTTCGGTCAGCTAGCTCAGTCGCACGCCATCCTCCCCTACGACCAGTACCTCCACCGCTTCGCCGCCTACTTCCAGCAGGGGGATATGGAGTCCAACGGCAAGGGCACGACGCGCGACGGCGCACCTGCCGCCGCTTCCACGGGCCCCGTGATCTGGGGCGAGCCCGGCACCAACGGCCAGCACGCTTTTTACCAGCTCATCCACCAGGGCACCAAACTCATCCCCTGCGACTTCATCGCCCCCGTCCACTCGCACAACCCCGTCGCCGGCGGCGAGCACCACCGCATCCTCCTGAGCAACTTCTTCGCCCAGACCGAGGCGCTCATGCTCGGCAAGACCGAGCAGCAGGTGCGCGACGAGCTTGTGAAGGAGGGCCTCGCCGGCGACGCCCTCGAGAAGCTCCTTCCGCACAAGGTGTTCCCCGGCAACCGGCCGACCACGTCGATCTTCCTCAGCCGCATCACGCCCCGCACGCTCGGCGCCCTGATCGCGCTCTACGAGCACAAGATCTTCGTGCAGGGCGTGGTCTGGAACATCAACTCGTACGACCAGTGGGGTGTCGAGCTCGGCAAGCAGCTCGCCAAGAAGATCCTGCCGGAACTGAGCGGCGGATCACCCGTCGCGTCGCACGACGCCTCCACCAACGGGCTCATCAACTGGTGGAGGGCGCAGGCCGCGGCGGGGCGCTGAGCCCCGCGGCCCCTTGCCCGCCCCGTCGGCGCATGAAAAAAACGCCGGGAGCCGTGTGTGGCGGTCGCGACTTCGGCAAAGCGGGCACCCCTGCTCGCTCGGCTTCCATCTCGTCGTGCCCTTCCGCGAAAGAGAGAAAGGAGCAGACTCCCGGCGTATGCCCCCTATGTCGCCCGGCCGCCCGCCCCTTGCACGCGACGACCCTCACCCACGTTCCGCGTTCCCTGCTCGGGGGTATCCTCCCGCCATGAGCGATCCCTCATCCCCGCTTCCCCCTTCCTCACCCCCTCCGGCGTCCGCCTCTCCGACGCCGGCCGCGGTTCCGATGGACCCCAAGGAAGTCGCCGACGGGAAGGTGCTCGCCGCCCTTGGTTACCCGATCTGGGTCATCGCGCTGGTGATGCTCTTTATCCGCAACAACGCCTTCTCGCTCTACCACGCGAAGCAGATGATGACCCTGGTGATCATCCAGGCCGGCCTGTTTGTGCCCCTCTTCGGCCTCTTCTGCGTTTTCCAGACGGCGGTCGCCGCCATCACCGGTGCGGCCTCCAGCGGCGGGTCGGGTGGCGGGTTCCTGGCCATG
>DASPMT010000373.1:0-3208 GCA_035626935.1 Phycisphaerales bacterium
GATCGCATCGGTACTGAAGCCGTCGTTCTGGATCTGGTAGATGAACGTGATGCAGCCCGGGCGATCGACGGCGTAAGGATTGTCGGGGGCGTCGATAACCACCAGCGAGCCCAGCGATCCGCTGAAGTTCGCCGACGCGAAGGGAACAATCAGGGGAGGCGCTACCAACGTAGCCGAGCCAAGGGAATTCAGGTAATACGGAAGCGGCGACACGCTGCCGCCCAGGTCCAGCGGCGTGGCGCTGGCGACGGCCCCGGGAAGGGCCGCGGTCACAGCGAAGACGCAGGTCAAGTGTTTCACTCTCTCAACTCCTCTAGGGTGCCGGCGTAGAACGCCGCCCGGGCCGCTCAGCAGCCACGGCGGACGTTCTGCCGTTTTCAACGCGAACGTCCGCGCTGAGCGATCACGTTCCGGCAAGCACAGCGGCCCCCGGTAGGGGGCCGCTGATGGTGAGAAGCAGGTTGCGGGTCAACGGCGGCGGCGGGCGATGGCCAGCCCGCCAAGCCCGAGCAGCGCGGCAGCGCCGGGGGTCGGGAGCGGCGCGTATGCCTGGGCGGTCGCGATGTCGCCGTTGATCACCGACGCGGCGTTGATCCCGTACGTGGTGGCGTTGGTGTGGAGCACGAAGATGCGTGAAGTGTCGCCGGGCATCATGCGGGAGAACATCCCGAGCTCGACGAACGTCCAGCCGACGCTGTCGCCGTCAGCCTGGCGGGTGTTCTCGAACGCGTCGGTATAGGCGGGATTGGCCGTCAGCGGCTCAGAGCCGCTGTCGATGGACGTTGTCCCGAAGCCGTTGACCGTGAAGCGGCCGAGCGCGTCGGTGCTCGTCACGTCGTTGAGAAGCACGTACGCGAACGTCAGGAACCCGAGCCCGAACGGGTTGTCGGCGCAGTTGGTGAAGACGCCCGACCGGAGCTGGCCGGTGTAGTGGCCGCCGGGCGAGGTGAAGTTGGAGATGAACGTGGGCGCGACTGGCGTCGCCGCGTTGAGCGTCGTGCCGTAGACGGGGATCGGCGAGACCGAGCCGCCGGGCAGGAGCGGGGTCGCGGTTGCGGCCGTGGCGATGAGGGCGGCAGTGACGGTAAAGATGGCGGTCTTCATTCTCTTCCTCTGGAAAAGGTGCGTCCGGATCGGAAACGGCGCGGTCCCCGGTTGGAGAGCGCGACGGAGGGTTTCGGTTCAGCGGCGGCGGCGGAAGGCCGCGAGGGTGCCCAGACCCAGCAGCGCGGCGGAGCCGGGCGTCGGGACGGGGGCGAGGATGTCGATGTTGCCGGCCACGGAGCCGTTGATGACGGCGCCGATGTTGAGCGTCCACGCGGTGGCGTTTGTGCGCAGGATGGTCGGCCCGCTGGTCATGCCGGGCATGACGACGCCGTGGAAGGGGATGCCGGTCGTGGCGTAGTACGACGTCACCTCGCCGCCGCTGATGCTGCGGTAGATGTCGAAGGGGAGCGGTGCCGGCGCGGTCGCGTCGGTCGAGCCGTCGATCGCCCAGCCGCCGAACCCGTTGACCGTCATCGCGCCGAAGGCCTCGGTGTTCGCGGAGGTGTTTGTCACGGTGTACACGAAGGTCAGGCCGCCGACGTTGAGTGGGTCGCTGTTGTAGACGTAGCTGTTGAGGATGCCGGAGAACGGCGTGCCGATACCGCTGTAGGTGAACGGCGTGGAGAGTGTGGCGATCGGGAGCGCCGCGACGGGCCCGCCGAGGTTGACCGGGAACGACACGGAGGTGTTCGGGCCGAGCGGCGCGGCGAGCGCGGTCGAGCCGGAAATCGCGGCCGCGGCCAGGAACATCGTGGTCTTCATCTCTCTTCTCCTCTGCGGGCGTCAACCCGGGTACTGCGCTTGGATTGCGCGGAAGGTCACTCTCGTCCTCGCTCCGGGAAGACGTTTCTCCCGGGCGTGTGCCGGAGCGCGGCACGTCGAAGTCGGGGCGTTCGCTCTCGCGGACGCCCCGGGAAAAGCGGTTTCGCTCAGCGGCGACGGCGAGTCGCGGCGAGGAGGCCCAGGCCCGCCAGCGCGGCAGCGCCGGGGGTCGGGACGGGCGAGTACGTGCCGACCTGGGTGACGGCTCCGTCGATGACGTTCGCGATGTTGGTTGTGAACTGCGTGGCGTTGGTCTGGATGACCAGCGCCGTCGAGGTGCCGCCGGGGACGACCAGGCTGTGGCCCAGCGCGTTGCTGAAGCTGAAGCCCAGCGAGTCGCCGTTCACCTGGCGGTCGATGAAGAGCGGATCGATGCCGGGGAACACGTTGTTCCAGGAGGCGTCGGTCAGGAACCCGGTGTACCCGTTCACCGTCAAGCGGGCGAGCGCGTTCTGGCTGGTTTGGTCGTTCCGCAGGACATAGACGAATGTCAAGGCGTTCATCCCGAACGGGTTCGTCGCGTCACCGGTCAGCACCACCGAAGTCAGCGTGCCGGTGTAGAACGCGGTGCCGAATCCCAGCGTCTGGCTCGCCAGCAGGGTCGATCCGATGAACGGATCGGGCTCGCCCGGCGCGATAAACAGGGTGCCACCGGGCGTGATCGGCGCGGCAAACGCCGGCGCGGCGACGGCCAAAGCGGCAATGGACAGGACACAATTCTTCAGGTTCATAAACCCTCTCCTCTCCTCGCACACGGGGAATCCGTGGCGAGCTCTCACTGCGATCCGTCGCGAGAATACCACCAGTTTGCGGGATGGCAAGCTAAGCGGACCAAAAAAATGAGAAAAAAACCCCCATGTTCACACGCGGCACGCAACGAAACAAACAGACGGCAACCGCTGCCCCTAGGTTTTTCGGAGCGACGGCAAGGGTAAATTCTGATGCCGTAATGGGTTACCGGGCGTACCGCGACGAGACCGTGCGCAAAGCCGACTCGATTGTGGCAAAGTGAGCGTCGGTGAGGAAGCTGTGCATCGGCAGGCAGAACACCGTCTGAGTGAACCGCTCGGCGACCGGCCAGGCGGGCTGCCCGGCGATGTGATTTTTAAAGGCTGGCTGCTGCGGCAGCGTCTTGGGGTAGTGGATGGCGGTGGGCACACCGAGGACGCCGAGGTCCTTGCAGAGCTGATCGCGGCTGCAAGAGAGGGCCGCGGGGTCCATGCGAACGGTGTAGAGGTGGTACGCGCTGACAGCGCCCGGCGTGATCGCCAGCGGCTCGATGCCGGGGATGGAGGCCAGGAGCGCGTCGTAGCGGGCGGCGGCAGCGCGGCGGGCCGCG
>DASPMT010000374.1:0-2163 GCA_035626935.1 Phycisphaerales bacterium
AACGCCCGCCGTCGACGACGATCATGCTCTCGGGCAGCGGGTGCGGGGCGTCCGCTGCCAGCAGCAGACGCTCGGCGGCCGCGGACTGCAGCGGCGCAAAGCGGAACACCCCATGCCGGTCCAGCCGCAGCACCGATGCGACGGAGCGTGAGCAGAGCCCGCACACGCCGTCGAACAGCAGCACCGGGTGGGCCGGGTCCAGTCCAGGGTGGTCGGGCGGCAGGGGCACGCCCAACGGTAGTGCGCGCACCGCGGCACCTATCCTCCGCCCCCGCGGGCAGCGCCCCGCGGACCAGGAGGCGGTGATGGACTTTCAACGCTTGATCGCGGAGCGTTCGGCGAAGATCAACGGGTCGGGCATCCGCCAGGTCTTCGACCGCGTGGAGGTTCTCCGCGCCCAGGGCAAGAAGCTCATCAACCTCGGCATCGGCCAGCCCGACTTCCAGGTCGACGAGCGGATCAAGAAGGCCGCCTGCGACGCCATTATGGCCGATCACAACGGCTACATGCCCACGACCGGCGTGCTGCTGCTCCGCGAGAAGGCCGCCAGGGCGCTCGCCGACGAAACCGGCTGGGACGTCAGCCTCGCCAAGGAAGCGCCGGCCTCCAGCGCCAACCTCATCGTCACCGCCGGCACCAGTGCCGCGATCTTCCTCGTCATGCAGGCGATCGTGAACCCGGGCGACGAGGTGATCATCCCTGACCCGTACTTCGTCCTCTACCCCTACGCGGTGAGTCTCTGCGGCGGCAAGGCGGTGTCGTGCGACACCTACCCCGACTTCAAGATGACCGCCGACCGCGTCGCGCCGCTCATCACCGGCAAGACCAAGGCCGTCCTCATCAACAGCCCCAGCAATCCCGGCGGCGTCGTGCTCAACCAGAAAGAGTGCGACGACCTCGCCAAGCTCTGCGCCGAGAGGGGCGTCCTGCTGATCAGCGACGAGATCTACGACAAGTTCACGTTCGTCGAGGGGCTGGAAAACGGGGTCTTCCCCACGCCCTGCCGGTGCTCCAAGGGGGGCAAGGACGTTCTGCTCATCCGCGGCTACGGCAAAACCTACGGCGTCACCGGCTGGCGCCTGGGCTACGCGGCCGGCCCGCGCCAGATCATCGCGGAGATGACCAAGCTCCAGCAGTACAGCTTCGTGTGCGCCCCCGCTCCGCTGCAGTACGGCGTCGCCGAAGCCTTCAACGTCGACATGGGGCCGACGATCGAGCGCTACCGCAGCCGGCGCGACACAGTGCTGAAGCACCTGCTCCCGCACACCCGCTGCTCGGTCCCGCACGGCGCGTTCTACGTCTTTGTCCAGGTTCCTCCGAAACTCGGACAGACCGGGCGCCAGTTCCACGAACGCGCCATGGAGGCTGGCGTCGTCGTCATCCCCGGCGGCGTCTTCAGCGCCAAGGACACGCACTTCCGCGTCAGCTACACCGTTCCGGAGACCGACCTCGACAAGGCCGGAGCGATCCTCGCGGGTTTGATGCAGTAACCATGGGCGTCGGGTCGTACGCGTGCCGCCGGTGCCGCGGCTCAAGCCGCCGCGGCCACGATTCCGTCGCGCCCCGCGTGCTTGGCCGCGTACTGCAGCTGGTCGGCCGCGCGCAGCAGGTGCTCGGCGTCTACCGGCGGCGTGTCGAACGTCGCGACCCCCATGCTGAAAGTCACGGGCCAGCGGTTGAGCGTCATCGCCGCGTGCAGCAGGTTCCGGAGCTTCTCGGCGACGCGGTGCGCGCCCTCGCCGTCGGTCTCCGGCAGCAGCACGGCGAACTCGTCGCCGCCGAGCCGCGCGAACGCGTCGGTTTTGCGGCAGTGCGCGGCGAGCGCCTCGGCGACGACGCGCAGCAGCCGGTCCCCCTCGTCGTGCCCGAACCGGTCGTTGACGGACTTGAAGCGGTCGGCGTCCAGGTAGATCACGCTGAGCGGCTTGCGCGACCGGCCGCACCGGGCGATCTCACGCGTCGCGACGTCCATCAGCGCCCGCCGGTTGGCGATCCCCGTCACCTCATCCGTGCTCGCGAGCAAGCGCTGCTGCTCGTACATCGCCCGCAACGCCCCGATCAGCCAGGCCACGGCCAGGCACATCCCTACGCGTCCGCAGCAGGCCCAAACGGTCACCGCGGTTGGGATGCCGCCGGCGAGCAGCGGCCTGAAGTCCATGAACC
>DASPMT010000375.1:0-12277 GCA_035626935.1 Phycisphaerales bacterium
GTTTGGCCTGCGGGTCGGCCGGTTCAATTTGATCGTCGGAGCGCGGGCGGCGGCGCTCGCCATCAGGGCGGGCTTCTGGGGGTTTGCCGGCGGGCTCACCGGCACGCCGAACTTGGCCCCCGGCGCCCGCGGCCCGGCCGCCGCCGGGGCTCATCAGCGACGACTTGAACGCCTCGTTCATGTCGTGGGGCACGATGTGGAACTTGCCGCCCTCGTCCTTGTAAAGCGAGTAGTCGCTCGAGCGCGTCCAGTAGCCGTCGCCGTTCGCCAGCGCGACATCCAGCGCCAGGAATCTGAGAGTGGCGTCGATGTCCAGGATCGGCGACAGCGCATCGACCAGCTGCTCGGGCGGAGTGGTGTTGAGCACCTTGCACAGGTTTACAAGGGCGCGCCAGTCCGCCTCGTCGTCGCCGCTCTTGATCTCGTACTTCTGCTTGTACTGCGCCAGCGAATCGCCGGTGTACTCAAGGCCCGAGCGGGCCCCCGGGTTCCCCTTCACTTTCCAGCGAGCCTCGCTCCCCTTGGCGCCCTTCGCCTTGGCGTCTTTGCTCTGCGGGAAGTGCCTGCGCACAAAGTCCTTGTTGAACTGCTCGACGTTGACGTAGATCCCCCAGCTCTCGCCGTTCACGACGACGCGGACGTAGTTGGCCCTCGGCGCGGGGATGTACTGGTTCGCGATGGTCGAGTAGAGAACGCTGCTCATCATCGACGCGTCCTCGTGGCTGTTGAGGAAGTTGAGCGTGCGGTAGCCGCGGTCCTCTTTCCCGTCGCTCGAGGCCGTCGTCCGCAGCGCCTGCTTCTCGTCGGTGAAGTCGGTGCTGATGTTCAACGATCGCTTGCTCCCCGGGCGCACGCCGAAGTACGACGACTGCCCGCGGAAGTGGACGCCGACCCCTTTGTACTTCCTCCCGTCTACGGTCATCGTCGCGGGGACCTCGACGTCGGTGTTGACAAAGTCCTCCAACTCCTGCTCCCAGTCGCTGGCGTCAAAGTCCAGGAAGACGGTGCGGATCACCGACGGGTCGTAGAAGTCGCCGCTGGCCGGCGGCACCTCACCCGGCGTCACGATCGGCCCCGGCTTCCCCTCCTCATCGCCACCACCCATCCCGCCCGGGCCGCCCATTCTCATCTGCCGACCGGACCGTTCCTTCTTCAAAAAGGCTCGCGCCTCTTCACGCTCGGCGATGTTGAGACGGCCGTCGCCGTCGCCGTCAAACTGCTTGACGAGCTTCCGCTCCTGTCCCATCGGCCCGCCCCCAGCACCCCCCGGCCGCACGATGTTGGGGACCTGAAACCCCGGCCCGACTTCCGGCTCGTCACGCCCGGTCCCAGCCGGGGGTTGAGCGAGAGCGGAAGCGGCACACCCCGCCGCAAGTGCAAGCGTGAGTGCGGTGGAGAGGATGCGGCTGCTCATATGCGTGGTCCTTTAGGCCGCGCCGAAGTCCCTGCTTCAGACGGGGCGGAAGCGTTGTCGGTTCAACGCCAAGGGGGGACACCCCATTGCCGGCCGCGAGCCCCGAGATAGGGCTCAGGACCTGTGGAACATGCGCTCTAAGTCCTTGATCGTCAAGCGAACACTCGTCGGACGGCCGTGCGGACACGACGCCGCCCGCTCGGTCCGCTCCCGGTAGGCCAGCAGCTCGGCGACCTCATGGTCCGACAGAGCGTTTCCCGCCTTGATCGCCGCCTTGCACGCCATCATGTCCAGCACCTCGTGCAGCGCCTGCTCGCTCGACGGCCCGCCCGCAAAGCCAGCCCCCGAACCGCTCGCCCCACCACCGCCGGCCTCCGCCGCGGCCCGGTCAAGCAGCTCGGAGACAAACGGCTCGACCTCGACGTTACGGTCAAACAGAAACGTCGGGAACGCGTGCACCGCGATCGCGTCCGGCCCCACCTGCTCGGCCATCAGCCCGATACGGTGGAACAGCCCGCCGGGCGTCCGGCAGGCTTCCAGCGCCTCCAGCCGGCGCGGGTCCGCCTTGATCACCGCGGGCATCAGCAGCCGCTGACTTTCCAGCGGAACACCCGCTCTCTCGGCGTTGCCCATCACGCGGTCGAGCAGCTTCTCGAACATCACCCGCTCGTGTAGCGCGTGCTGGTCGATGATCACCATCCCCCGCTCATCCTGCGTAACAAGAAACGAGTTGTGGACCTGCAGGGGGCGCGTCGTCGGGGCGATGTTCAGCAGGACTGCGGGAGCTGCCGCCGGTGATGAGAACACGGAGACCGCGGGAGGACCGGCCATAAGCGGACGCGGCTCGACGCGGGCCCGCGCCTGGTCCAACGCCGTGTACCCCTGCTCAGGCCGGGGGCCCCCGCTCCTGCTTTCCTCAGCGGCCCCCCTGTTCTCCGCCGCAAACTGAATCTGCCCATTGCTCGAAGCCGCAGCCGTGAACCGGGCCTTGAACGCTTCGGCGAACGCGGCGGCGCTCGACGGATTGGTCTGTATGGAGGCGGCGCCGCTCTCCGTCGGCATCAGCCCCGCGCCGAACGGCGGCCGGGCGGCCGGCGGCGCATACCCCGCTGTCAGGTCAGCCCGTTGCAGCGCGTCCCGGATCGTTCGCAGCACCATCGAGTGGAGCAGCGACGAGTCGCGGAACCGCACCTCCGTCTTGGCCGGGTGGACGTTTACATCCACGCTCCGCGGGTCGATCTCGATCAGCAGCACCGCCGTCGGGTGCCTGCCCGGCTCGATCAGGCCGCGGTACGCCTCCTTGATCGCGTGCTGGATCGTCTTGTCGCGGATGATCCGACCGTTGAGCGCAACGTGCTGCGCCGCGGCCGTCGCCCGCGCCAGCGTCGGGAGCCCGACCAGCCCCCACAGCGACGCGGCGCCCGCGTGCCCCAGCCCGTGCCGGTCCGCCGAATCCGCGGACACCTCGATCATCTGATCGGCGAGCTCTTCACCCAGCACGGCCAGCGCCCGGTCCCGCGGCGACTGGTTCGCCGGCACGTCGAACCCTTTCCGCCCGTCGCTCACCACGCAGAACCCGATCGAAGGGTGCGCAAGCGCGAGGTCCTTCACGACGTCCACGCAGCGCCCCTGCTCCGTCGCCGGCGTGCGCAGGAACTTCCGCCGCGCCGGCGTGTTGAAAAAGAGGTTCCGCACCGTCACGACCGTTCCGACCGGACCCCCCGCCGGCCTGACCGCGCCGGTAGTCACCCCTTCACACTCAATCTCCGCCGCGGCGTCATCTCCGGCCGTCCGCGACCGGATGCTCATGCGGCTGACGCTTGCGATGCTCGCCAAAGCCTCGCCACGGAACCCCTTGGTCGCGATCGCCTCCAACTCGTCGCTGCTGCGGATCTTGCTCGTCGCGTGCGGCGCCAGGGCCAGATGAAGCTCGCCGGCCGGGATGCCGCAGCCGTCATCGGTGATGCGGATCAGCTCCACACCCCCCTGCTCAAGCTCGACGGTGATGCGCGTGCCCCCCGCGTCCAGCGCGTTCTCGACCAGCTCCTTTACCACGCTCGCCGGGCGCTCGACCACCTCGCCCGCGGCGATCTGGTTCGCCACCAGCGTCGGCAGCACCGCGATCGGCCTGCGCTGCGCCGTCGCCGGGATTGAGGGAGTGGCGGCTCCGCCGTCCATAGGGGCATGGTACCCTGACCGCATGACGATCTTCTCCAAGATCCTCCGCGGCGAGGTCCCCTGCCACAAGGTCTACGAGGACGACAAAGTCCTGGCCTTCCTGGACATCAACCCCCTTGCCCCCGGGCACGTGCTGGTCATCCCCAAGGAGGAGGCAGCGACCATCGACGAGCTCTCCGACGAGAGCGCCGCGGCGATCGGCCGCATCCTCCCGCGCATCGCCCGTGCCGTGCGCAGGGCCACCAAGGCGCCGGGTATCAACATCCTGCAGAATAACGGCGCCATCGCCAACCAGGCGGTGATGCATGTCCACTTCCACGTCATCCCTAAGCCAGAAGAGGAAAAGGGTCTGAGGATGAAGTGGACGCCCTGCACCGATGAAAACCGCGTCGGGCCCGATATCGCCGCCCGCATCGCGGGGTGCCTGAAATGACAAGCTTCCTCCGCGGCCTCCTCTATGCAGCCGTGGTGATCGGGCTCAGCGGCTGCGCTTCCGAACGTGCGGCTGGGCCGTCCGCGCCGCCGCAACCTGCCCCATCGCCGGCTCAAGTCGTGCAGGACGCCCTCGGGCTCACCAGCGTCCACACCTCCGACGGCCGCCCTGCTACCTGGGACGAGGTGGTGAGCCGTTCCCGGCTGGCGGACGTCGTCGTCATCGCCGAGCTGCACGGCCACCCGATCGGCCTCAGCGCCGCGGCGGCGTTGTGGCGCTCGCTCCTCGACGTCAAGGGTGTCCGCCCCGCGCTCGCCCTTGAGTTCTTCGGGCGCGACGACCAGTCGCGGATCGACGACTATCTCACCTCGCCCCCTCTGGTGACGGAGGAGGTCTTCCTGCGGCGCACGGGCAAGACGACAACGCCGGGCGCTGAGGCGTGGGCGGGCGGTTACCCGCCCGGCCACCGCGACATGGTGGAGGCCGCCAGAGCGGCGCAGCCGCCCGCGCCGGTCATCGCCGCAAACGCGCCGCGCCAGTACGTGCGTCTTGCGCGAACCGCGGGCTACGCCGCCCTTGCAAACCTCACGCACGAGCAGCAGCGGCTGTTCGTCCTGCCGGCATTCGCCGCTGACGGCGCGCGCCCGGAGAACCGCTACTGGGTGGACTTCCTCGCGTTTATGAACACCACGCCGGAGAAGTACCGCAACGCCGACGCCGCCGAACGCGAGAAGGCCGACTCGATGTTCCGCGCTCAGTCGGTCTGGGACGCGACCATGGCTGACTCGGTCCGCCAAACCCTCGCGCGCGGCTACGCCCCCGTGGTCCTGGTGATCGGCCAGTTCCACGCCGACTTCGCCGACGCGGGCGGAGGCGGAACGGTGCAGGCACTCAAGGCCGTGCGACCGGAGACACGCATCGTGGTCATCAGCTTCCAGGACGTTGACCCCGCCGCCCAGTTCCGCGACCAGGACCGCGGTCGCGCAGACTTCGTTGTCTACACAGGGTCTGGGTCCGTGTCGCCGGTGCGGTAGATCGGCGTCCGATATCGATCGCCGAATCGCGTAACCCCTCCGCTGAGCCGTAGTGGGCTCGGTCCTTGTGGCAGCGACCTCTTAGTCGCCTATGCGTCTCAGCGCTGCCAAGCTACTCCACCCGCACGCGCCGCCAATCCTTCACCGGCGCCGGCATCTCCAGCTTCATTCCCTCCAGCGTCGCCAGCAGAAGCGAGCTCACCGCAAGGTTGCGGTACCACTTCTTGTCAGACGGGATCACATGCCACGGCGCGTACGGGGTGCTCGTTGCGCGGAGCATGTCCTCGTACGCGCCGCCACGTCCCATGTACGCGTTCCACTGCTTCCGCACCGCCAGGTCCCCCTCTTCGAACTTCCAGTTCTTGAGCGGGTCGTGCAGGCGAGCCTCCAGGCGCTCGCGCTGCTCCCCCTTGCTGATGTGAAGGAAACACTTGACGATCACGGTGCCGTCCTCGGTGAGCATCCGCTCCCAGTCGTTGATCTGGCGGTAGCGGCGGAGCCACTCGGCCCTGTTGATGACCTTGTTGACGCGCACGACCAGCACGTCCTCGTAGTGGCTCCGGTTGAAGACAGTGATGTCGCCGCGCCGCGGGCACACCCTGTGGCAGCGCCAGAGAAAGTCGTGATCCAGCTCCTCCTCGGTCGGGCGCTTGAAGCCGATGATGTCCACGCCCATCGGGTTCAGCCCGCTCATCACGTGCCGGACTGTGCCGTCCTTGCCGCTCCCGTCCATCCCCTGCAGCACCACCAGCACCGCCCGTCGGTTCTCGGCGTAGAGCACCGTCTGCAGCTCCACCAACCGCTTGAGGTTCGCCTTGAGCCGCTCCTCGGCTGCCTCCTTGCCTTTGACATCGCCGGTATCGGCAGGGTCGAGTTTCGTGATGTCGACCTTCACTCCAGGCCGGATCCGCAGGTGCTGCACCTTCATGGCAGAGGCTAGACGGAAGAAGCGCGGTCGCGCTCCCGTTGTTGTCCGCCCTCCACCGCGGCCGTTCATCTTCTGGGCGATCGCATCCCCGCCGCGCTTCTGACCGGCAAAGTGGATAAAGTTGGAGTAAGGGTGTCCCGGACCCTCCTTCACAGTCCCTCTCCCTCAGGACCTCCCATGGCTGATCTGAAAAACCTCAAAGGCATGAAGGCCGAAGACCGCAAGCTCCTGGAGGAGGCGGAGGAGTGGCTGGGCGCCGAGCCCCAGAAGATGGGCCCGGTGAAGAACTTCTTCTGGGGAAACGTCAAGCAGGAGTATTACTTCCCGTACCCCGCCGTCGACGCGCGCGAGCAGGCCGAGTGCGACCAGCTCCTTGCCCGGCTCGAGGAATACCTCAAGAACGAGCACCCCGCCGTCCAGATCGACCAGGAGCAGGAGATCCCCCGCTGGGTCATCGACCGCCTCTTCCAACTCGGCGTGATGGGCCTGACGATCCCCAAGGAGTACGGCGGGCAGGGCCTGGGCATCACCAGCTACAACCGCGTTCTTGAGATGCTCGGCAAGTACGACGGCTCCACCGCCGTGCTCGTCAGCGCCCACCAGTCGATCGGCTGCAAGGCGGTCATGCTCTTCGGCAACCCCGAGCAGAAGGCCAAGTGGCTCCCTCACCTGGCCAAGGACTGGGTCAGTGCGTTCTGCCTCTCGGAGCCCAACGTCGGCTGTGACGCCGGCGGGCAGGAGACGTACTTCGAAAAGGACGGCGACTACTACGTCATCACCGGCGAGAAGAAGTGGGCCACCAGCGGCGCGATCTCCGGCCTCTTCACCGTCATGTGCCGCGCGAGGCAGCCCGATGGAAAAGGTAAGATCAGCGCGCTCGTCCTTCACCCCGACATGCCCGGCGTCGAGATCTTCCAGAAGAACCGCAGCAAGTGCGGCATCCGCGGCACGTGGCAGGCCCGGATCCGGTTCCACCAGGTCCGGGTGCACAAGTCCCACCTGCTCGGCCAGGAGGGCCGCGGCCTGCAGATGGCGCTCTCCTGCCTCAACTACGGGCGCTGCACGCTCAGCGCCGGCATGGTCGGCGGCGCAAGGCGCGCCAAGGACCAGGCGACCAAGTGGGGCATGACCCGCTTCCAGTTCGGCAAGCCGCTCGCCGACAAGGAGCTGGTGCGCGTCAACATCGCGCGGATGGCCGCGTACGTCTACGCCATGGACGCGCTGCTGTACATGACCACCGGGATGCTCGACCGGCACGACGAAGACATCCAGGTCGAGACCGCCGTCTGCAAGGTCTTCAGCAGCGAGTACGGCTGGCGGGTGGTCAACGACGCCATGCAGATCATGGGCGGCGAGTCGTACATGACCGAGAACGAGATCGAGCGCATCTTCCGAGACACGCGCATCGACCTCATCGTCGAGGGCGCCAACGAGGTGATGCAGAACTACATCTTCGGCTATGGCGGCAAGCAGCTCGCCGAGCAGATGCTGGGCATCAAGACGGCGCTGATGAAGGACGCCGACGAGGGGCTCGGCTCGTTCCTCGGCAAGGCGGTGAAGAACTCGCTCCGCCCCGCGATCATGAAGAAGGCGGTCCCGCTCGGGCTCGAGGTCTATTTCGGAATCAAGCCGGCGATGAGCCGCGTGACGGCGGTGCTCCCGGAGAACCAGCCGTTCGCCGACCGCCTCGCCTACTGCGCCCGCGAGCTGTCGTATCAGTTCAAGATCAACAGCAAGAAGTGGGACGTGAAGATCCTCGACCGCCAGGCGATCCAGGCCCGCATCGCCAACGTCGCCATCCTGCTGCACGCCTGGGCGGCTACGCTCGCCAAGCTCGACGCCGACTGCCGCGCCGCCAACGGCGGCGCAGCCGGCAACACAGAGTTCCAGCGCGACAGGGCCGCCGCCCTCCACTTCTTCGACCTGGCGCAGCGCGAGATCGAACAGAACATCACGGCCTTGACCGTCAACGCCGACGAGACCATGCTCACCGCCGCCGACGCGGCAATGAAGCACTCGGCCACCGAGCCTAACAGCGACTTCGCCATCCACGAGAAGTCGCCGACGGCCAAGGGAACCGGTCGTGTGCTGAAACAGGACGGCATCAAGCAGTTCCCCGGCACGCCGATGGTGCCACACAGCGACGAAGCGCGGGCCGCGCAGACGAGCCTCAGCCGCTCCTGAGCCGCTCTTCCGTTGCAGAAGCCCCGCCCGGTCGTTGGCTGAGAGGCTCTGGCACCGCGCCGGAGTTGTTGTAGATTGAAATCGGGTGGCAAAGCGACCTCAAGCCGCTCCGCTACGGGTGAAGGCCGTTTCATCTGCGGGCCGGTGGATGTTCATCCCCGCGATGCAAACTCCTTCAGCCAAAGGAGAAGACTCATGGCACCCACTCAGCCCGCGCCCTTCTCTCAACCCACCGTCGGCGGGCCTGACGCAGTCAGGACCCAGCACGAGGTTACCTCGCCGATCATCGAACTCAAGGGAGCGCTGGGGCTCCCGGTCGACCGCCCCGTGCCGATGAACCCCTCCGACATCCAGCGTGTCGACGACCTGCAGGATGAACTCATGGCGCATACCTCGCCGGAGGGGCGGCCGCCCCGCCACGACCTCCGCATCGCTGAGTGGCGCTGGCTGGCGCTCGGTGTCTCCTTCGTCCTCCTGTGCATGCTCATCTACGCTCTTGTCAGCGGCATCGCGCCGATCTGGATCGGAATCTACGGCCTCCTCGCGGCCTGCCTGCTCGGCATCGGCATCGGCCCCGTTCTGTACGCCGGTCTCCTCCGCGGGCGCGAAGAGAGGGAAGCACGCCAGACCGCAACGGCCGTCGTGAAAGACAGCGCCGTGATCACGCGCCGGGGTGTAGCGGGCTGATCGCTCTCTAATCAACGTCTTTAGCGCGCCGGAACGCCTTCGGCGAGCGGGTACCGGTACGCGCGGCCGCAGGCTGTGCGCCCCGCCAACAGCGTGAAATGGCCTTGGCGGGCTCCACGCCCTACCATCCGCCCCGACTTTTCCAAAGGACATTCCCCCATGAAGGCGATCGATATCAGGCCCGGCTACGGCATCAAGATGGACGGCAAGTTCTGCGTCGTCACCGGTTACGAGTTCCGCAACCCCGGCAACCTGCGCTCGTTCGTCAACATCAAGTACAAGGACGTTCAGAAGGGGGGCGTCGTCGAGCGGCGCTTCAACCCCTCCGACGACATGGAGGTGATCGACCTCGACCGCCGCCCCATGGAGTACCTCTACGCCGAAGGCAAGGACGCCGTCTTCATGGACAGCGAGACCTTCGACCAGATCACCCTGCCCGAGGCCGTGCTGGGCGAGGCCCTCAAGTACCTCCGGCCCAACGCCAGCGCAGTGGTCCTCCTGCACGACGGCCGCCCGCTCCTGGTCGAGCTCCCTTCCGCCGTCGAGCTTGTCGTCACCGAGACCGAGCCGGGCGTGAGGAACGCCACTGTCACCAACGTCCAGAAAGAAGCCACGATGGAGACGGGCCTCCAGACCCGCGTCCCTTCGTTCATCGCCCAAGGCGAAACGATCCGCATCTCCACCGCCGACGGCTCCTACATGAGCCGCGCGTCGAAGGAGTGAGCGGGAGGCACTAGCCAATCGACATCAGGCACTCGTAAGACAATCGATTCGGATCAGACGCCCCGGCCCTTGCCGGGGCGTCTTTGTTTACAAATGCCTAGTGCCGAGTGCCTAACGCCTAATCTCCCCCATGCTGATCCTCATCGGCCTCCGCGGCAGCGGTAAGACGACCACCGGTCGCCTCGTCGCGCAGCGCCTGGGCGATCCGGGCTCGTTCGTCGACCTGGACGACCTCGTCGCCGAGGCGGGCGCGGCGCTCGTCGGCCGCCCGACGACCGTCGGCGAGGTTCTCCGCACGCAAGGGGAACCCGCTTTCCGCGCAGTCGAGTTCGCCACGCTGAAGCTCGCCCGCGCCCACCGCCCGCGCGTCCTCTCGCTCGGCGGCGGCACGCCGACCCACGCGCCGGCCTACACATTCCTTCAAAGCCTCACGCACGGCGCAGAGCCGTCGACGATCGTCTACCTGCGGGCGACCCCCTCGACCCTCGCCAGACGACTCGGCCAGACCGATCTCTCCGCCCGCCCGTCCCTCACCGGCAAGGGTGTCATCGAGGAGATCGACACGCTCTTCCAGCAGCGCGACGAACCGTACATCAACCTCGCCACCCGCGTGATCGACGTCGACTTCCTTACCCCGCAGCAGACCGCCACGCTACTTGGAGCCGCCGGCAACACGTGAGCGGTGCGCTCAACGCCCCGCCTTCAGCTCCTGACGCAGCGAGTCCGCCAGCGCGTGCAGCTCGGGGTCGCTGAACTCGCTCTTGATCCCTGCCAGCGCCGCCGTCGCACGCTTCGGGTCCTTCAGATAGCGCTGCGCCACCAGCGCCAGCATCAGACGGATCCGCCCCTCCTCGGGATCGGTGAGTCCTCGGAGGGACGACAGGAACGCCTCGTACGCGTCCGCCGCGTCCGCGTGCCGCCCCGCCGAAGCGAACAGGTTCCCTGCATCCGCCAGCGTCCGCCGGTTGCCGCCGATGCGTCCGTTGCCAGTCCCGCGCTCTTCTTTTAGCAGCACCCGGAAAGCCGATGATGCGCCCGCCGCATCCCCCGCCGCGACGCGCTCGGCCAGCGTCGAACGCAGGCCCGCCAGCCGCAGGCTCTCTTGCTCCGAGAGCGCCTGCGCCTCCGATGCATCCATCCGCTGCCACAACACCCGTTCCTCGACGCCGCGCCCCGGGTGACGCGGCCGTTCCACGTCCGCCGGCTCCGCCGGCGACGCCGCGGGCGTTGCCGGCTTCTCGATCCGACCCTTCCATTCCCTGTCCGCCTCGGACGCAAGACGCTTGAACTCCGCCCGCCGCCGGTGCTGACGGAAGACCGCCAGCAGCGACCAGTCCTCATCCGGCAGCGCCTTGCCCAGAAGAAGCAGCATCGACGTGCAAAAGCCGAAGAGGTACCCGCCGATGTGCGCAAGGAACGCGACGCCTTCGCCGTGAGTGCCCAGTCCCCAGAGGTCCTTGACAACGGCCAACGCGATGAACAGCCACGCCGGCAGCTCGAAGACCCCGACGTACACGAAGAACATCAGCAGCTTCACGTGCGTGCGCGGGAACAGCACAAGGAACGACCCCGTCACCGCCGCGACCGCGCCCGAGGCTCCGATCACCGGGTGCGCGGAGAAGACACCGTGCATGAGCCCCGCGAGCACGCCCCCAAGCAGGTAGAACAGCGCGAACCCCCACCGCCCGAAGCGGTCCTCGACCGCCGGACCGAAAACCCAGAGCACCAGCATGTTCCCAAGGATGTGCAGGAACCCGGCGTGCACGAACTGATAAGTGAGCAGCGTCCAAACGCCGCCGCTGTTGATCGCCACGCGCTGACCGAACACCGCCCCTTCCCCCTCGAAGCCGCCTTTGCCATCGCCCCCCTCAAACCACCCGGTCGGGGCCCCGTGAAGGCCCACCGCAACCGGGTCGAGCGCCAGCGCGTCGTTCAATCGCTGCAGCCCCTCCTTGTTGGTCTGCTCCATGCCCGCCATAACCACAAACAGGAGGATGTTCAGCAGCATGATTCCCCAGGTTGCCATGGGGAACCGACGCTGCGGCCGGTCTGTCGTCAGAGGGATCAGCACGCGGTGAGTCTACGTATGGGCGTCCGCCCGCTCCTGAAACCCCTACACCAATCCGGCCCGCCGTCTATAGTCCCGCTCACACTCAATCCACCGCCGCTCCGCACCAGATTCCTCACCAGAACCCATGACCACCACCGCCCCTTCCGCTCCCGCCGCCCCCGCCGCTCCCACCTTCAAGCCGGGCCTCGAAGGGGTTACCGCCGCCGAAACGAGCATGTCCTTCATCGACGGCGAGAAGGGGATCCTCGAGTACGTCGGCATCGCGATCGACGACCTGGCGCGCAACAGCACGTTCGAGGAAACGGTGTACCTGCTCTGGAACCGCCGCCTGCCGAACAAGGCCGAGCTCGACGCATTCACCGCCGACCTCCGCGCCAACTACGACCTCCCCAAGGGGATGGTCGAGCGGATCCAGTCGTGCCCGAAGGACGCGACCCCGATGCACATGCTGCGGACGATGGTCAGCGCGCTGTCGATGACCGATCCGACCGCTGACGCCAACGACGTCCCCTCGGCCCGCAGGAAGGCGCTCGCAATCCTCGCGCAGACCCCAGCGATCATCGCCTGCTTCGACCGCCACCGCCGGGGCGAGAAGTACGTCGCGCCGCGCAAGGACCTCTCCTTC
>DASPMT010000376.1:0-3711 GCA_035626935.1 Phycisphaerales bacterium
ACCTTCGGCCAGTCGGCCCCGTGCATGTTGGTGGCGTAGAAGTAGTCGCGGAGCAGGCGCCAGGCGTCGACGTACATGTCGCGCCACTCCATGCCAGGGACGACAGACATCGACCACCCGGACAGGTCGACGGCGTTCTTCTCGACGTCCGCCGGTGCGGCGGCCGCGTCGACCACGGCGACGGTGTCGCCCTTGTGGACGAGCATCTTCTTGCCGTCGGCCGAGAGCTCGTAGAGCTTGACGCCCGAGGCGACGGTCTTTACCTCGGGCTTCTCGTTGGTGATGGTGACGGCCTTGAGGGTGAGGTTCGACGCCGGCCCCTCGTCGTCGTCGCCGTACGACCCGAAAAAGAGTGTCTTGTCGTTGACCATGAGCCGGGTGTAGTTGCCTGCGGGCACCGGCGCCTCGACGATGCGAGCGGCCAGGCCTTCAAGCTCGATCTCGACGGGCGTGGCCTTCTTTTCGTCCTTTTTCCCGTCGTCCTTCTTCGGTTCGTCTTTCTTAGACTCGGCCGCCTCAGCACCTTCTTTCTTCGTCCCGTCCTTGGCCGGTTCGTCGGTCTTCTTCTCGTCCTTGGCGGGATCGGGCTTCTTCTCTTCTTTCTTCTCGTCCTTCTTCTTTGCCTCCTCCGCCGCGAACAGTTCATCCTTCGGCTGCCACGGTGAACGCGTTCCGGCCTTGAGCGCGAGCTGATAGACCTTGGTCTTGTCCGTGAAGTACGGCTGCGGATTCATCGGTCCCCATGGGCTGGGGGTTGTGCTGTTGATCGTCCGGTCGGAAAGGAAGTACAGCCACTTGCCGTCGGGGCTGAAACGCGGCGAGAAGCTCTCGAACCGGTCGGTCGTGGCCGCGGTGATCTGGCCTCCGACGACTGAGTACAGCTTGATCTGACGGTTGAAGTTGCCGGCCTGCTCGACGTAGGCCAGCCACTTGCTGTCGGCCGACCAGGCGAGCTCGCCGAAGGCCTCGATCTGGCCGGTCGCGATGAGCTTTGTTGCCCCGTCTGCGACGGCGGTGAGCCAGAGCTGCAGCTTCTTGTCGTGGTGCGCGATCATCGTGCCGTCCGGACTCGGCACGGCCTCCCAGCGGAGCACCTTTGCGCCGCTGGTGATCTGCTTCATCTCCGCGGCTGCGTTCACACCGTTGGCGGGTGTCGTCCAGAACTCAATCTCGCCGCT
Source organism: Phycisphaerales bacterium (assembly GCA_035626935.1). Taxonomy (GTDB): domain Bacteria; phylum Planctomycetota; class Phycisphaerae; order Phycisphaerales; family UBA1924; genus JAJTGZ01. The sequence continues at coordinate 1,179 of DASPMT010000376.1, forward strand.
GCGGTCCGAAGAGACGAGCAACCCCTTGCCACCCTCGTTCGGCATGAACGTGGCGTTGCGGTGGCGCACGCCCTGGTCCTTGGTCGCCTCGACGATCCGGCCCTGCTTGGCGGGGACCACAAAGACGCGGCCCCGCGCGACGATGGCAACCCGGTCCCCGTCGGGCGAGATGTCCAGGCCGCTGATGGCCGCGACGGGGCGTTTGACCCACTGCTCGCGCATCTGGTCGAAGTCGGAGACGAGGTGGATGTCGACCTTGGCGTTCGTGCCCGACCTGGTGTCCAGCAGCCAAAGGTCCGCGCCGCACTGGTAGACAATGCGGCCCGTCGCCGGATCCGCGCTCGGGTAACTGACCTCGAAGTCGGTGTGGCGCGTGTGCTGCTTGAGGTCCTTCCCGTCAAGGGTGGCGGACCAGATGTTCATCACGCCCGCCTCGGTGTCGCGGTCAGAGGCGAAGTACACCCGGTCGGCGACGACCATCGCGTCCTTGCTGGTGCCTTCGTAGTCGGCAGTAAGGGGAACGGCCTCCGCAGCGCCGACGTCGAAACGCCAGAGCTGTTGGATGTAGCCGCCCTTGTAGCGGCGTGTGAAGCTGCCCTGGAACGGAAGGCGCGTGAAGATGAGCGACCTGCCGTCGGCGGTGTACGAACCCTGATCGGCCTCAGCCAGCGGCACGAGGGCTACGGCGTTGTTGGCCAGGTCGATCGTCGCGAGTTGGACCGACGGGAGGGACGAAAACTCGCGCGTTCCGTACAGGATCTTGGACGGTGAGTCCGCGGTCCAGCCTACGAACGTTGTGCGCGCGTTGGCCGGGCCGCCCCAGGTGCGACGCACCGGAAGGCCGCCGGCGATCGGCATGGTGTAGACCTCGCCGTTCTCTCGGGCGCCGGCACCCCCTTCCTCGTAGTTGGCGAGGAACGCAACCGTCTGGCCATCGGGCGAGATCGCCGGGTGGGACTCCGGTCCGGGGTGGGTGGTCAGGCGCGTGGCGCGGCCGCCGGCGACAGCTGCCGTCCACAAGTCTCCCTCCGCGACGAAGACGATTGTGTCCCCGTGGATCGAGGGCTGGCGGTAATAACCGCTCGTCGTGGCGGCGATCGGGGTCCCCGCAGTGCTCGCCACGGATGGGTGAACGGCGGGCGGCTGCGCGAGGGTGGCGGCGGTGATCAGCAGGGCTGCGAAGGTCATGGCGGCTCCGGGAGAAGCGGTCGGGACAGGGGAACCGAGTTTACCGATGCGCGCCGTCGGAACGCCAGCCGGAGATGTGCCCTCATGCCCGCACCGATTCTCTCAAGCGTTGACGCCCGCCGACCTCGAAGCCTGAATGGCGGTGCCGGAGGACGCTTGCACGGCGTTGTAGATCAGCTGTTCGCGGGCGGAGAACCGGCTGGTCGCGCACAAATACACCCCCCGTCGGGTGTTGGCCATGTCAGAACATACCAGCCAAAGCGTTAACACGGCCTTTCTGGCAACCGAACGCCGTGCAATCTCGGACGGTATCAGGTATACTGCCCCGCTGCCTCATGGGGAAATGAAGCATGGCCGGCGATGACATTGCACAGAAAATGAAGCAGGTAGAGCCCAAGACCTGGGTGATGGTGGGGATAGCGACCGTCCTGCTCATTATCTTCGTCATCCGCATCCTGCCCGAGGGCGCTCCAACGCTCGACCCCAACACGCAGAAGGCCGCTGACGCGATCAGCAAAGACCCGAACGCCAACCCGCCGGTGCCGGATGTTCCGCCGTCGGCTGATGGGCCTCGCCGCAAGGCGACGAAGGCCAACTAACGCGCACCGTCCGTGTGGGCGCCCGGCGGTTCTCGTCGGGTGCTGGAAGGTGCTGACAACCTGGAGTGGATGAAATGAACGTTCTCACGAACCGTCGCGGCTTTACGCTCATTGAGCTGCTTGTCGTCATCGCGATCATCGCGCTGCTGGTGGGCATCCTGCTGCCGGCGCTGCAAGCGGCCCGGCGCGCCGCTCAGAACGCCGTGAGCCTGGTCAACCTCAAGAGCTGCGGCGGGTCGCAGTTGGTCTACGGCAACGACTACCGCGACCAGTGCATGAACCCCTTCAATCCGACGACGAGCTACAACGGCGTCGCCGGGCAGGCCGACCCCGAGTGGTACTCCTGCCGCGTGCCGACGCAGCCGGGCCTCGTCTGGCGGTTCTCCGACGCGAACTACCAGACGGAGATGTTCGCGTTCCACTGGACCAGCCTGATGATGAACTACATCAGCCCCAACGACCTGCGGTCGCCGGTGCAGTTCAACCCCGCGGACAAGACCGTCATCCAGCGGTTCCGCAACGACTTCACGGCCTCGGCGAACCTCGCGGACTACATCTGGGACGGCTCGTACGTCTACTCGCCGGCATTCTGGTTCAACCCGGAGCGGTACGACCCGGTCACCCGCGCAAGCCCGACCTCGCCCGTGCAGCTCAACGGCACGCGCTCGGTGCGCTACAACAAGTTCTCGCAGGTGCGCTACCCGACGGCCAAGGCCATGACCTGGGAGCGCTTCGACACCAAGAGC
>DASPMT010000377.1:0-12180 GCA_035626935.1 Phycisphaerales bacterium
GCGGCGCCGTGCGGCTGATCAATGTCAACGGTGTTGTTCTGGCGTCGACGAATACCGTCGAGCTGTGCCGCGACAATGGGAATCGGCTGGAACGGGAGATCGTGAACGGGCTTGGGGGGCGGAAGCCGGCGTGGGTGACGCTCCCGCCGCCGCCACTGGACTTTGCGCGGGACCGGGACCGGTTTGCGGCCAGGGCGTTTGCGCCGGGGTAGTTGCAGTGGATGGGCTAGCGTTCCACATCGAAGAGCGGTCGAACGTGCGGTTACCAGGCTCCCATGCTTGCCCTCCCACGCAGACTCCAACCCGAGCTCATGGACAATCCGGCGCTGGACGCGGGTGAGCATCGGCGTGCGCTCACAGGGCTGGCGCGGATCAATATGGTGAGCCGGGCTGGGGCGGGTCTGTGGGGCGCGGTACGGGAACTGCTCCCACACGGTCGACCGGTGACGCTGCTGGACGTGGCGGTGGGGTCGGGCGATGTGGCGGTTGACGTGGCGCGACGCGCACGCGGCGCGGGAGTTTCGCTCGGGCTGGAGGTGTGCGATATCAGCGGCGAGGCGTTGTCGGCGACGCAGGAGCGTTCCGTTGCGGCCGGGGTCGCGGTTGGCGCCCACCGGCGCGACGTGGTGAAGGACGGGCTGCCACAGGGCGACAGGACGGTTGATGTGGTGATGTGCTCGTTGTTCCTGCACCACCTGCGTGAGCCGGATGTCGTGCGGCTGCTGGCGGAGATGGCGCGGGTGTCACGGCGGGGGGTGGTGGTGAGCGACCTGCGGCGTTGCCGCGCGGGCGTCGCCGCGGCGGTGGTGGCGGGGCGGGTGCTGACGCGGTCACGCATCGTGCGGGTAGACGCGGTGCGGTCGGTGGAGGGGGCGTTCACGATCGGTGAGTTGCGGGCCATGGCCGCGGAAGCGGGGATGGTTGACGCGGACGTGCGGGCGTCGTGGCCGCTGCGGATGATGCTGACGTGGAGGCGTCCGTGAGCGGCGGCCGCTTCGACATCGTGGTCATCGGGGCGGGCGTAGCGGGCGGCGCGTTCGCCGCGACGGTTGCGCGGAACGGCATGCGTGTGCTGCTGGTCGAGCGGTCGGCGTGGCCGCGGGAGAAGGTGTGCGGATGCTGCCTGAACGGGGCCGCCATGTCGGCGCTTGACCGGTTGGGGCTGGGCGGAACGGTCGAGCGTAGCGGGGCGCCGCTTGGGTCGGTGCGGTTGCGCTCGGGCGGGCGTGAAGCGTCGATTGCGAGGGGCGGCGGGGTAGCGCTCTCGCGGGGTGTGCTGGACGCGCTGCTGGTGGATCGTGCGGGGCGCTGTGGGGTTGAGTTCCGGGAACGTACGGCGGGGGCCGTGGTCGACCGGGATAGCGACCGGTGGCGTGTGCGGCTGCGGACAGCGGAGCGGGAGACGTCCGTCAGCGCGGGTCTGGTGGTGTGTGCCGACGGATTGAACGGTGGCTCTCTGGACCTGCTCGATGCGTTCGGCGTGCGCGTAAGCAAGCAGTCGTGGTTCGGGGCTGGCGCTGCCGTCGAGTCGGCGGATGCGGGGCCTGCGGCGGGCGTCGTGGAGATGAACATCGGGCGGCACGGGTACGTGGGGCTGGTGCGACTGGACGACGAGCGGGTGAATATCGGAGCGGCGCTCGACCCGGTTTGGACCAGGCGCATCGGCGGACCGGCGGCGGCGGTGGCGGCGGTGCTGGAAGATGCAGGCGCCCCGGCGTTGCGGGTTGATGGTGCGCGTTTCAGCGGGACGGGGATGTTGACGCGGCGGCGTGAGCGCGTGAGTGCGCCCGGGCTTCTGGTAGTGGGCGACTCGGCGGGGTACGTCGAGCCGTTCACGGGCGAGGGGATGGCGTGGGCGTTGTGCGGGGGAGTGGCCGCTGCGGAAATGGTGAACGCCGGGATGCGCGGAGCGGACCTGGCGGACGCGTGGACAGCGTGGCACGCGGAGCGCGTGCGGCCGCGGCAGCGGGTGTGCGCTGCAGTGCGCGGGATGCTGAGAAGGCCGCGGCTAGTGGAGGGGGTGCTGGCGGTGATGGGGAGCTTTCCGGCGGCGGCGCGCGGAGCGGCGTACATGGCGCGGAGTCTGGAACGGCCGTATGGCGACGCCGGAGTGACCGCGTGAGCGCTGCGCCCGCCATCGTCGCTCTGTCGTGCGTCACGCCGCCGCACAGCGCTGAGCAGCGCGAGGCGCTGCGGTTTGCGCTCGAGGCCGGCGGGCTGGGCGGCGAGAGCGCGCGCTTCGCCGAGGTGATCTACCGGCGGTCCGGCGTGAACAGGCGCGGCAGCTGCCTGCTGACGGGAGCCGAAGCGGAGAGTGAGCGGATGGCGCGGGCGTTCCTGGCGGGCGGTGCGAGCGGTCCGTCCACCGGCGAGCGGATGGACCGGTTTGGCGTGGAGGCGGCGGCGCTGGCGGAACGAGCCGCGCGCGAGGCAGTGGAGAAAGCCGGGGGGCCGGCGGGCATCACCCACACGGTGACGGTTTCATGCACGGGGTTCGTCGCGCCGGGGATCGACCACGCGCTGATCGATCGGCTAGGGCTGGCACCGACGGTGCGTCGGCTGCACATCGGCTACATGGGGTGCCACGGCGCGGTGAACGGTCTTGCGGCGGCGCGGGCGATTGTCCGGAGCGAGCCGAGCGCGCGGGTGCTGATGGTGTGCGTGGAGCTCTGCTCCCTGCACTTTCAAGCCGGCGAACGGCACGACCAGATCGTGGCCAATGCCCTGTTCGCCGACGGTGCCGCGGCGGCGGTGATCGCGTCGGATGCGGATGACCCGCTGGCGCGGGTCGTTGCGACCGGTGGGTGCGTCTTTCCGGCATCATCACAAGCGATGGGTTGGCGCGTGGGCGACCACGGGTTTGAGATGACGCTCGCCGAGAGCGTGCCGCGCCTGATCAGCGAGCACCTCCGCCCGTGGCTGTCCTCGTGGCTCGATGGTGAGCGCGCGAGCCTGCGAGACCTGGTGGAGCACGGGGCTTGGGCGGTGCACCCGGGTGGACCTCGGGTGCTGGACGCGGTGGCGTCGGCGCTGGGACTGGGGGAAGAGGCGATGGCGGCGTCGCGGGGCGTGCTCGCGGAGCACGGGAACATGTCGTCACCGACGGTGCTGTTCATCCTGCTGCGGCTGGCGGCGGAGCGAAAGGGCGTGCGGAGGCCGACGGTGGTGCTTGCGTTCGGGCCCGGCTTGTCGGCCGAGGCGGCGCTGCTGACGGTGTGACGCTGTGCGCGGATCTCCCCGAGGCCTTCATCCCCTAACGGGGTGTCGAGTGGTTCTATGCGGCGTGTCAGTTGCCGGCGAAGAAGGCGTCGATAAAGACGACGAAGTCGTTGTTGTCGAGGGCCTGATCAACAGCGCGGATGCCGCCCTGGGCGCCCATGTCGGCACGTGGGTCGTTGTTGAAGAACCAGTCGATGAAGACGACGAAGTCGTTGTTGTCGAGCGACCCGTCGGGTCCGTGGACGCCGCCCTGGCTGCCGGTGTCGGCGAGGGGGGGCTGCGGGCCGGCGCCGACGATGCGGTAGATTGTTCCGCCGCTGGTCGGCCCGCGGTTGGCTTGGAGGATGTAGAGCTCGCCGTCGCCACCCTCGGCGATCATCGAGATGTTGTTGATGTTGACGGTGGCGCCCGTGACGGCGTGGCGCAGCTGCGCGGCGTGGGTCTGCTCGTCGAGCAGGGCCGTGCCGTCAAAGGCCGCGGTGTAGACCTGCGACGAGCAGGCGTCGGACCAGACGAAGCGGCCCCGCCAGGGACGGACTTCGTTGCCTCGGTACATGATGCCGCCGATGGTGGAGCAGACCGGGCCGGTTCCGCTGATGGAGAGGAGCGGCGCCGTGAGCGTGGCGGTGGTGAAGTCGGCGTTGAGGGTGCAGGACTGCGGGTGGGTGCCGTCGAAGCAGGGCCAGCCCAGGTTGCGGTAGGCGGGGGTGCCGAGGGGGAGACGGTCGATCTCGCCGGCGCGCGAGCCGCCGACGTCGCAGATCCACATGTCGCCGCTCCAGCGGTCGAAGGACCAGCGCCAGGGGTTGCGGAGTCCGATGTGCCAGATCTCGGGTGAGGCGGTCGGGCGGGTGACGAGCGGGTTGTCGGGGGGGACGCGGTAGTTGCGGGCGGGGTCGTCTGGGAAGTCGTCAACGCCGCTGCGGACGTCGATGCGGAGCATCTTGCCCTTGACATTGGTGATGAGCTGGGCGTTGCCGCTGGAGTGCCCGTCGCCGGCGCCGATGTAGAGCATGCCGTCTCGGCCGAAGTGGATCGAGCCGAGAGCGTGGTCGAAGCTCAGGTCGGTGAAGTCGCGGATCGTGCGCTTGGCGCCGGGGTCGGCGGCGTACGGATCGGCCGCGGAGCGGGTGAGCTCGGTGATGCGCGAGTCGCCGCTGCCGATCTCGTGGGCGACGTAGAGCTTGCCGCTGACGGGGTAATCGGGCGCGAACGCGATGCTGCGCGCTTGATTGGTGGGGACCGCGGCGAACGGAGCGGGCCGGAGCGTGTAGACCGGCAGCACGCCCGGCGGGTGGGCGATGTCGAGCACGCGGATGTTGCCACCGCCGTCCATGACGAACAGGTGCGAGGGATCGCCGGGGGGGCTGCCCGCCCAGACCCAGGCGTCGTTGGTGACCGGCAACGGCAGCGCATCGACGTAGTCGGGCATCTGGCCGTTGGCCGCCGCGGCGAGGTTCGCCGCGAGGAGGAGCGTGATGATCGGTCGCATGTGTGACCCTTCGTGCGGCAGGATCGCCCGCGAGTGCGGGTGTGACTGTTGTACGCAGGGGATGCCGGGGGTGTTGCGGGGTGAAGGGCGGGTGATTTCCTCGAACGGCCGTTGGCGGGGGGCTGCAGGTTGGGGGCGCGGGCGCGCATCCAACACGGCACGGCTTCTGTTCGGACCGCCAAGGCCCCCAGACTATCCTTTGACCCTATGAACACGACCTCTTTCGCGACCTGCCTTGCCGTTTCCGCGTTGGTCAGCTTCGCCGGCTCGGCGGTCGGCCAGACGATCCCGTGCGAGACGTACACGCTCCCCAATGGCCTGCGCGTGACGCTGATGGAGGACCACTCGCTGCCGCGCGCCTCGATCAACCTGTGGTATCGCGTCGGCGCACGCAACGAGCCGCCGGGGCGCTCAGGCTTTGCCCATCTCTTCGAGCACCTGATGTTCATGGGCACCAAGCGCGTGCCGGGCGGGGACTTCGACACGCTCATGGAGACCGGCGGCGGCAGCAACAACGCCAGCACCAGCCTCGACCGCACCAACTACTACTCCGGCGGCCCCTCCAGCCTCCTCCCGACGCTCCTGTGGCTCGACGCCGACCGGCTCGAGGACATGGGCCTGATGATGAACAAGGAGAAGCTCGGCAAGCAGCTCGACGTCGTGCGGAACGAGCGGCGCCAGGTCGTGGAGGAGACGCCCTACGCCCGGGCGTACGAGGCGAGCCTGCAGATCCTTTACCCGGCCGACCACCCGTACCACAACGGCGTCATCGGCACCCACGCCGACCTTGAGGCGGCGCAGGTTGACGACGTCAAGAACTTCTTCGCCACGTTCTACACGCCGCGGAATTGCTCGCTGGTCGTCGCGGGAGACTTTGACCCCAAGGCGATCAAGCCGCTGATCGAGAAGCTCTACGGCTCGCTCCCGCCCGGCAACACCGCGCCCCGGACCGGGGTGCCGATGCCGAAGCTCGACCGGGTTCACCGCGCGACGTACCTGGACAAGGTGCAGCTGCCGGCGGTGGGATTCAGCTTTCACAGCCCGGGCCAGTACACGGAGGGGGATGCCGAGATGGACCTGATCGGGCTCGTGCTCGGCGAGGGCCAGAGCAGCCGGCTCTATCAGCGCCTGGTTGTCAAGGACAAGCTTGCCGCCGAGGTCAGCGCATCGCAGGACTCGTCGGCGCTCTCAAGCGTCTTCCGCGTCACCGTCATGGCGCTTCCCGACGCCGACCTGACAAAGGTGGAGTCGGCGATCGAGGAGGAGCTTGCGAGACTGATCGCCGAAGGCCCCGCGGCGGCCGAGCTTGAGCAGCGCCGCACGCAGATCGAGGTGAACAAGCTCACCCGGCTGCAGAGCATCGAGGCGCGTGCCGATGCGCTCAACGAGTACATCTACTTCTTCGGCGAGAACGACCCGGCGTTCAACCCGGCCGACGGGCTGAAGCGGGACCTTGACCGTTACCGCAACGCCACTGCGGCAGGCGTGAAGGCGTGGGCAGCCAGGGTGCTGACGCCGGGCGCCAAGCTGGTGCAGTACGTGCTGCCGGAGGAGCCGCAGCGTGCGGAGTCCGGGCGTGACAAGCGTCCGCCCGATGCGCCGTCGGCGGCGTTTGTCCCCCCCACTCCCGCGGCGTTCTCGCTCGGCGACATCGACGTGATGGTTTTCACGCGGCCGGAGCTGCCGCTGGTCTCGGTGGGGATGATGTTTGCGCCGCCCGCCGGCACGACGTGGGACCCCAGCGAACAGGCCGGGCGCACGCGCCTGGCGGCCTCGATGCTGAGCGAGGGGACGGGCGACCTGGACGGCGCCGCGTTCGCGGCGCGCATGCAGGAGCTGGGGGCTTCATTCCACGCCTCAAACGACTACGAGGGCTTCAACGTCACGCTCAACTCGCTGAAGAAGAACCTCGGCGAGGCGTTCCCGCTTGCCGCCGCGGCCGTCCGCTCGCCGCGGATGAACGAGAGTGACTTCAAACGCGTCAAGGAGGTGCGGCTGAGCTCGATCCGTCAGGAGAACGAGGAGCCCCGGTTCATCGCGCCCAAGGTGAGCGCCGCGTGGCAGTACGGCGTGAGCGCGTACGGCACGCCGCTGGGCGGGTCGGCGAAGACCGTCGAGGCGCTGACGCTCGACGACGTGAAGCGTGCCCACCGCAAGGTGGTGCACGGCAAGCTCACCGTCGTGCTCGCGGGCGACATCAATGAGGGTGACGCCCGTGCGCTGCTCGAGAAGCACCTGGGTAGCTGGGAGCGCCCGGCGCCGGAGACTGCCGACGCGGGCGCGGAGGTGGTCAAGGCCGCCGCCGCGGGGAAGGGCCCGGCGGTCTACATCGTTCACCGGCCCGGGGCGGTGCAGACCATGGTTCACTTGCGCGCGCCGAGCGTGCCGGCGACGGATCCACGGGCGGTGCGCCTCCGCGCGATGAACACGGCGCTGGGCGGGTCGTTCACCAGCCGGCTGAACAACAACCTGCGCGAGGTGCACGGCTGGACCTACGGGGCGCGCACGGGTTACAACCTGCGCTCCACCACCGGCGACTTCACCGCCAGCAGCTCGGTGATCGCCACGGCGACCGGGCCCGCGCTCAAGGAGTTCCTGGGCGAGCTGAAGCGGATCGGCACCGGCGACCTTTCCGCGGCGGAGGCGCAGAAGGCCCGCGAGGTGACCACCGACAACCTGGTGGAGCCGTTCGGGACGATCGGCGGGGTGGTGAACGTCGCGCTCGACACCGTCGAGACGCGGCTCCCCTGGTCGTCGCTCGCGGCTGACTTTGCCGCGCTGAAGCAGGTTGATGCGGCGGCGCTCAACGGCGTGACGGGTGAGGCGGTGGACCTGCGCAGCGCGGTGCTGGTGCTGGTGGGTGACCGGGAGGTCATTCGTGCGCAGCTTGAGCCGATCCCGGAGCTGAAGGAACTGCTTGATGGGGCGGTTGAGGTGACGGCGGAGGGGGAGAGGAAGTAGCGGGTCTTTGAGCGCTTCGGGCGGGTGTCGCGGGTGTGAGCTGGCCAGGAGGTGTGGATACGACCCCTTCGGCGTTCCTGGCGGTCGGGCTTCTGTTGATTAAGGGTGTGAGCTGGCCGAGAGGTGCGTCGACGACCCCTTCGGCCTCCCTGTTGGTCGGGCCTCTGCCGGCGGCTTACAGCTCCGGCGCGAAGCCTCGGCGCATGGTGTTTTCGCTGATGGCGCGCGGGTCGACGAAGTGGAGCAGGTAGTCGGGGCCGCCGGCCTTGCTGCCGGTGCCGCTCATGCCGAAGCCGCCGAAGGGGTGGCGGGCGACGAGCGCGCCGGTGATGCCGCGGTTGATGTAGAGGTTGCCGACGCGGAACTCGCGTTTGGCCTGCTCAAGGTGGCTCGGCTTGCGGGAGTAGACGCCGCCGGTGAGTTTGTACGGCACACTGTTGGCGATGCGGAGAGCCTCGTCGAAACTTTTAGCGTGGATGACGGCGAGGACCGGGCCGAAGACCTCTTCGCGGGCGAGCTCATCGACCGCTTCGAGGTTCTCGATGCCAGCCTCGCCGGCGCGGACGCCCCAGACGATCGTCGGGGGTACGTAGCGCGGGTCGGCCGCGACCGACGCCGGCAGGTCGAGCTGGAAGACGGGGAGGTTGGCCTTGCGGGCACGGTCGATGAAGCCGCGGATCTTCTCGGCGGCTTGGGCGTCGATGACTGGGCCGACATCGGTGCCGGGCCTGGTGGGGTCTCCGATCGTGAGGGCGCGGGTCGCCTCGACGAGCCGCTCGCGGAAGTGCGTGATCGCGGGGCCGTTGGGGCCTGCTGGATCCACGACGATGAGGCGCGAGGCGGCGGAGCATTTCTGGCCCTGGAAGCCGAAGGCGGAGTGGCGGACGGCCAAGACTGCTTCGTCGGGGTCGGCGCTGGTGTCAATGATGACGGCGTTCTTGCCGCCCATCTCGCAGACGACGTGCTTGACGTGTGTTGGCGGGAGACCCTTGTGGCTGAAGGGTGAGAGGGGCGCGGCGGCGTGCAGGATGTCGAGGCCGACGTCGCGGCTGCCGGTGAAGGCGATAAGGCTGACGCGCGGATCGCGGACGAGGGCGGCGCCGGTGGTCTCGCCGGGGGCGGGGCAGAACTGGACGAGACTTGAGACGTGAGACTTGAGACGTGAGTCGGAGGAGGCCGCCTCAGCGATCGCCTGTTGGAGGATGTCGTGCATCAGCTTTGCGATGCCGGGGGTCTGCTCGGCGGGCTTGACGATGACCGGGTTGCCGGTGACCAAGGCGGCGACGGTCATGCCGCAGCAGATGGCGAGGGGGAAATTCCAAGGGGCGATGACGACGGCGACGCCGCGGGGCTGGTAGACGGCCTCATCGAGCTCCCCGATGAAGCGGCCGATGCGCTGACGCTCGAACAGGCGTGCCGCCTGGCGGGCGTAGTACTCGCAGAAGTCGATCGCTTCACAGGTGTCGGCGTCGGCCTCGCGCCAGGTTTTGCCGGACTCCTTGATCATCACGGCCGAGAGCTCATCGCGGCGCTCGCGCATAATCGCGGCGGCGCGGACGAGGACGTTGCATCGCACGAGGTGGTCGGTGTCGCGCCACGCGGGGAAGGCGGCGTTTGCCGCCTTGACCATGTCGGCGGCCTGCTGCGGCGTGCGGTCGTTGGCGACCTGCGGCACCTGTGCCCGTGCGACGGACGCGGCGAAGTCGCCGCGGACCTCCTTTTGCGAGAAGTCGCGGAAGGGCTCGTTAAAGAAGGGGCGGCCGTCGCCGACGTTCGGGTGGGCGTCGGAGAGGCGGTGGCGCTCGGGCGCCTTCTCGATTGTGGCCGCGGAGGGCTCGGCGGTCTTGATCGTGTTGGCGTCGCCGGTGGTGCTCGGGTTTCTGTTGATGCCTTTGCCGTTGCGGGCGGTCGGCGAATCGTGCGGGCTTGCGAGCAGGCGGGCCGGGTCGGCGTTGTCGAGGAAGCCTGCCTTGAGCCAGCTCTCGTTGCTGGTGTTCTCCAGGAGGCGGCGGACGAGGTAGGCCATGCCGGGGATCATCTGGCCGACGGGGACGTACTCACGGATGCGCAGGCCTATGTCGGCCGCGGCGTACTTGAGCTGGTCGGCCATGCCGTGGAGCATCTGGAGCTCGACAGCGTTGCGCGGGAGGCCGCGGGCGTCGGCGGCGGCGAGCGCGGCGGCGATGGAGCGGGCGTTGTGGCTGCCAAGGGCGAGCTTGACGCCCGCGTCGCCGGCCGTTCGCGGCGAGGAATCCAGGAAGATTGCGGCCATCTGCTCGAAGCAGGCGTCGGTCTGGCGCTTGGTGGGCCAGACGGGGCAAGGCCAGCCGCGCTGCTCGGCGTTGATGGTCTCGTAGTCCCAGTAGGCGCCCTTGACCAGGCGCACAGTGACGACGCGCCCGGTGCGCTTGGCCCATTCGCAAACGCGGCGGGCGTCGTCGGGCCCGGTCTTGAGGTAGGCCTGCATGGCGAGCCCTGCCTGAAAGTCGACCTGCTCGCAGCAGCGAAAGAAGAGCTCGAGGTTGAGGTCCTTAAGGGCGAACTGCTCGACGTCGAAGTTGACGAAAACGCCCTTGGCTTTGGCGGCCTGCAGGATCGGGATCAGGCGCGTCATCAGGTCGCGGATTGAGCCCTCGGTGTCGATCGGATCACAACGGGCGGAGAGGGAGCTGATCTTGACCGACACGTTGGTGCGCGGGATTGGGCCGAGGTGGTCAGACTCCAGCCGCGGGCTGGCGGGCCAGTTGGCGACCTGGGCAGGGAGGTTGTTGATCAGGTCGAGGTACTTGTCGCGGTAGGCGTCGGCCTCGGCGTCGGAGACGCACGCCTCGCCGAGGAGGTCCACGGAGAAGGCGATGCCGTCCTTCCAGAGCTCCTTGAGGTTCGGCAGGGCGCTGGCGGCGTCGGTGCCGGCGATGAACCTGCCGGCCATGCCTTCGATCTGCCCGCGGATGGTCTTGACGGCCATGCCCTTGGCGAGTTTGCCGGCCGCGAGTGCGGTCGCGATGACGCCGGGGACGGTGACGCCGGGCTGCGAGAGATAATCCTGGAGATGGTCGTAGATGTCGTCGTTGTCGTGGAGGACGGGGAAGGCGTCGACGAAGCGGAACATCTGGACCTTGAAGTTGTGGTCCTTCATGCTCCAGTTCATGAGGGCGTCTGAGTAGAAGGCGCTGGAGAGGACGCCGCTCTTGTGGGCGCGGGCCTTATCGAGCAGTTCGGTGCCGATGGCGAGGATGCGGGCCTCGTCGGAGGAGGCGGGGTGGCCGGCGGCGCCGTTGGCGACGGGGCGCGGGCGGGGGGCAACAGGGGTCGAGGGGACGGTCTTCTTGCCGAACCAGGCCATGTGTAGCGTTCCTTGGAGCGGGTGACGGCGAGTGTATCGCGGCGGGGTTCTGGCGCGGCGAAACCGGGCGGTTTCGGCGCTAGCGTTGATCGAGTGGCTCTTCGGCCTTCCATCGCGACGGTGGGGAATTTCGACGGTGTGCACCTTGGGCACCGGGCGCTGGTGGCGGCGGCACGCTCGCTGGTTGAAGAAGGACGAGGGGAGCGGGTGGTGGCGATGGTGTTTGACCCGCACCCGGCGGAGGTGCTCAGGCCCGGGATGGAGCCGGGGAGGTTGAGCACGTTCGCGCAGCGGTCGAGGTGGTTGCGCGAGGTCGGGGTGGACGAGGTGGTGCGGCTTGACCCGTGGGTGAAGCACGCGGTGCCCGGGTCGGAACCGAAGGGGTTGCTGGCGCTGACGCCGGAGGAGTTCGTGGCGTGGGCGAGGCGGGAGCACGGGGTGGGCGGGTTCGTTGAGGGGGCCGACTTCCGGTTCGGAAGGATGCGGGCGGGGACGGTGGCCGACCTTGAGCGGCTGACGGGGCTTGCCCGCGTGGTGGAGACGGTGGAGGTAGAGCTGCCGACGGGCGACAAGGCGGCGGCGCGGAGCGGGGTGGTGCGCGAGCTGGTGGAGGCGGGGCGCGTGGTCGAGGCGGCGACGGTGCTGGGGCGTGCGTACGAGATCGAGGGGACGGTGGTGCGCGGCGACCGGCGCGGGCGCGAGATCGGCTTTCCGACGGTCAACATCCAGGCCCCCCACCTTCTTCCGGCCGACGGTGTGTACGCCGGGGTGGCGGAGCTGCCCGACGGCCGCAGCGCGGCCGCGGCGATCAGCATCGGCGTGAAACCGACGTTTGACGGGGCGCGCGTGCGTACGCTGGAGGCGCACCTAATCGGCGTCGGTGGGCCGGGGCGGCGGATCGCGCAGGACGAATATGGCTGGACGGCCCGGCTGACGTTTGCCGCGTGGCTGCGCGTGCAGGTGAAGTTCGCCGGGCTTCCGGAGTTGGTGGCGGCGATCGGCGATGACTGCCGGCGGGTGACGGCGATCGTGGGCGGATCGCACTCGGAGATGGGCACGGCATGAGCGACTACACGAGCAACACGACGCCCGAGCGCCTGGCCGCCTGGCTGAAGAGCCGCAAGAGAGTGGTGATCTGCACGCACGCCAAGCCGGACGGCGA
>DASPMT010000378.1:0-7014 GCA_035626935.1 Phycisphaerales bacterium
GGTGTTCACCGAGCTGACCAAAGACGACGGCGGGCTGATCGCCGTCGACGCGGATGGGCGGATCGCGCTGCCCTACAGCAGCGAGGGGATGTACCGCGCCGCGGCCGATTCTTCGGGCCTCTACTTCGTGCGCATCTGGGAGCAGTAACACATGAGGACGGCCCCACGCTTGCTGATGCTGACACTCGCCACGGCCGCACCCCTGGCGGGCTGCGCCACGCGGCAGGAGACACCCACCGGTTACGCGGTCGGGCATTGCCTGGCGATCGGCGGGGCGATGAAGGACGACAACACGGAGCTGTTCCGGTGGATGACGTCGCGCCGGCAGAACCACCGGGTGGTAGTGGTGGCGTACGCCACAGCCAGCTTCGAGGGCGCCGACAAGCGGATGGGGGACCGGCTTGCCAAGCACGGCTGGGCGGGGAAGGTGGACCAGCTCCCGGACGTGTCCAGGAGCGAGGCCGAGAAGGCCGCCGCGCCGGCGGTGCTTGCTGGAGCGGACCTGATCTTCTTCACCGGCGGTGATCAGAGCCGGATCACCGAGCGGTTCCGCGCAGCTCCCGAGCTGGGGCGCGCGCTCAACGACGCCATCCACAAGGAAGGGACGCTCATCGCCGGCACCAGCGCGGGCGCGGCGATGATGTGCGATCCGATGTTCACCGGAGGCGGGAGCGAGAGCGCACTTACCGGTGCGCCGGCCGACGACGGCGAGCAGGACGACGCACCCGCTCCGGCGGGGCGCTCCGAGGGCGGGCGGTCGGCTCGCCGCGGTGTGCAGATGGGGCCCGGGCTGGGGCTGGTGGCGCCGCTTACCGACACCCACTTCTTCGAGCGGGGACGCGTGGGACGGCTGGTGGCTGGGTTGGAAAAGAGCGGGGTTCCCTACGGGATCGGCATCGGCGAGAACCGGGCGGTGGCGATCAGCGGGGGCGCGGTCTGCACGGCTTTGGGCGGCGACTGCGCCGCCCTCCTCGTGGATGTACGTGAGCTGCAGCGTCAAGGTCTGTCGCGCCTGGGCACGCGGGTGAGCCTGATGAGCTCCGGTGACACGTGGACGTTCCCCGGCAGTGGCGAGAAGAACCACGGGGTGCAATCCGTCCGTCCGCTCACGCAAGGGCCCGTAGCGATCAACTCCCCGCCGTCCGCGACGCCACAGTTCCCCAACCCCTGGGGGAGGAACGTAGCGCTCGACATGCTGCGCCGGCTGGCGGCCGATCCGCGGCAGGTGCAGTTCGCCCGGAGCGACCGGTTTGAGCTGATCATCACCGCCGACGAGCGGACGCGGTTCGGCTGGTCAGCCGACCGGCCGGGGGCGCTGACGGTGGTTGACGCGCGGCTTGATATCGTCGAGCGGCCGGCAACCCCCCACTCCGACCCTGCAACCACCCGCGGAGCTTCGCAATGAAACGGATGATCGTGCCCGCTCTGGCCGCCGTCGTGCTTACCGGTCTTTCGGCCGCCGCCCTTCAGCCCGCGCCGAGACCGGCGCCCAAGCCGGACGTCTCTTCCAGCCCCGCGCCGACTCCGCCGACGCAGGCCGAGCGCGAGGCGGCGCAGGCGGCGTTCCTCGCCGGCTCGTGGCGCGGCACCATGAACGGCGCTGTGGTGGAAGAGACCTGGACCAACCCCGCGGGCAACAACGTGCTCGGCGTCTTCCGCTGGCTGAACGCCGACGGCACCGTGATGATGAGCGAGATCCTCGCGATCACCGCGGAGCCAGACGCCGTCCGTCTACGCCTTACCCACTTTGACGCGGAGCTCAGCGCCAACGGGAAAGGAGACAAGCCTCTCACGCTCAAGCTGGACAAGGCCGAGCCGTCCAGGCTTGAGTTTGTCGCGGAGAAGGACTGCGGCGACCTGTCGAAGATCGTTTACGCCGTCGAGGACGAGAAGCTGTTGATCGACGTGCACTTTGCGGCCAAGGGCGACAAGCCGCGCAAGCCGCTGGAGTTCCGACTTACTCGTCAGACGCTCGGCGCGAAGAAGTAACGGTTGGCAGACGCCTCGGAATCACGCAAAGATCGACCTGAACCCCAGCGCCCGGCGCAGATCGGCGATCTGCCCGGTATGGAAGCCGTTGTGAAACGTCATCCGCGCCACCAGCGCCCAGATCGGCAGTTCCATCGACCCGTACGTCAGGCGTTGCTCGAGCCGCGCATCGTCGCAGCCCCGTACGGCGGCCGCCAAGCGGTCGCAGGCGTTGTTAAAGATCTCGGTGCAGCGCCCGAGCGTGGGGTATTTGTCGTGCCGGTCCTCGGGCTTTGAGCCGAAGGCGACCGCGTCGGCGTCGATCACGCCGCGGTCGCGGGAGCCGGCGAATCCGCCTCCGTTGACAAAGTCGCCCGGCGGCAGGCCGGCGCCGGCCCCTTCAATCGCGGCGGCGACGCGGTGCATGGTGAGGGCGGTGTGCCCCAGCGCCCACGCGAGGTGGTTGGGAAGGTCCGGCGTCTGACGCACCGCGGTAACGTCGTTGAAGCCGACCAAGTACCGTCCCAGCAGTTGCTTGTTGAGGAGCGTGATGTCCGCCAGGAGTTCGCTGCGGGTGCCCATGGCGCGAGCATAGCCGAACCCGCGTCGGGCATGTTCACCGCGGGAGGACGCCGGCTCGGGCATCGGAAGGGCGCATCACCGGCTCGTCAGTCCGTGCGACCGCCCGCGGCTGGGAGGCGTTCACGGCCGAATCAATCCCGCCGGCCTTGTTGAACCGGCGCAGCATCGCGAGCATGTTGTCAGGCAGTCCCGTGGAGGGCGCGGCGTGCTCCGGCGCTGCCGGAAGAGGCGGCGCCCCGACGAAGACCAGCGCCCCGCCCACAACGACGACGACCGCCGCGGCCGCCAGCGCCGGGAGAGGCACGCGCACGCGCGGGGCAGAGCCGCCGGCGCGAACGGACACGCCCGCGGCGAGCGCCGCGGGGAGCGACGGACTCTCAGCCGCTGCGCGCGCGCCGAAGGCGTCGAGCCGCGCGACAAGATCATCATTTACATCAGGCACGGGTCACCTCCCGGGGGATGTCGGACGCCTGGAGCACCCCGCGCAGCAGCGCCAGCGCAGCGTAGTAGCGTGACGACACCGTCGCCCGCGGCGCTTCGAGGGCGAACGCCATCTGCTCGAACGTAAGTCCGGCGAGGTGCTTCAGCGCAAGCACCTCGCGGGCGTTGAGCGGGAGCACGTCCAAGGCCCGTTCGAGCGCCGGGTCGCCGGCCGGCGCGGGGGTCAGCGGCGGTGAACGCCCTTCGCGCTCGTGCGCCGCGCGGCGAGCCGAAGCGCGGAGCAGGTTCAACGAGCGGGCGTGCACGGCCTGCGCCAAGTAGGCCGCTTCGTCCTGCACAGCGGAAACGTCCGTCCGCGAGAGGGCGAGCACGGCGACGAACGCCTCCTGCACCGCGTCGAGAGCGTCGGCGTGCGAGCCGGTGAGCGATCTTGCCAGCGCCGTCAACCGGCCGGCGTGCTCCTGCCACAAGGCGCGCGCCGCCGCCTGATCGCCACCGTGCATGGCGAGCAGGCGAGCGGCACAATGGCGACCCTGCGTGTTCACCGCGTCACTTTGCGGGCTGGGCCGCCTTCTCGGCTGCCTCGGCTTTGCGGAGCGCATCGGCCGCCTTGCGGACGGCATCGACACCCTTGGACTCGGAGGTGCGGCACTTGGTGAGCGCGGGAAGGAGGATCCCGCCGAAGGCCCCGTAATCGCCGCGGGTCGCGGCTTCGGAGAGGTCCTCCAGGGCCTTCTGCGCGTCGGTCCGGTCCCACGCCTTGATGACGGCGTCGTAGAACGGCTCCAGCTTGCGGGCCTCGGCAGCAAGGGCGGCGCCGTCCATCTGGCGGACCCGCTCGACCGCCGACACTTCGTCCCCCTCTGCCGTTGCGGGCGCCGAACCGGTTTTCGGCTTGCTCGTGGGCGCTGCGCCTGACAGCGAGAGGCACTCGTCGGCGAAGCGGCGGCCGGCATCGGCGCCCTTGTACTTATCGATTGTGGCGAAGACCATCAGCTCGCGCTCGCCTTCCATCGCGCCCTTCAGGTTGAAGGCCTCGGCGCCGTTGAGCCGCTCGATCGCCGCCAGGATCTTCTGGCGTCCTTTGGGGGTCAGCATCGCCGCGGCGTTGTGCTCGGCCAGGTCGTCGGTGGGGACCGAAGCGATGGCAACCGAGACAAGGCTGCTGATGAGGATGCGGTCTTGCCCGGTGTGGCGTGACAGGCCGTACAGAGCGGCGTAGCGGTCGGCGGCATCATCGGGTTTTCCTTCAAGCAGGAGCCGCTGGGCATCGGCCTTCAGGATGCGGGCCAGTCCGCGCATCTTGGCGAGCTCGGGAAGGAGGAGATTGAACCCCTCGCTCCGATCACGGGCGAAGTCGCAATATTGCAGCGAAGCCCCCTTCACAAGACGGGCGATCAGCGCCTGGTTGCGCACCAAGGCTTCATGAAGCGGAGTCGGAAGCGGCTTTCCGAACTCCTGGGTGCCGGCGTGTTCGGCGAAGGTCTTCGCGTCCTCGGGCGACATCGTGGTCCAGATGCTGTAGTACACCAGGGCCGCGTTGTCGCGCAGGGCGGGCGCGGCCTGCGACGTGCGCGTTGCCCGCGGCGTCGCGGGCGAGCGGCTGCTTGCCGCGGGCTGCGCAAGCGCCGGAGCAAGCGCGGCGACGGTGACGAGGGCGGCGACGGTGAAGCGTGTCGGGTGCATGGCGGAGCTCCTTTACGAGTATGACACCGCTCGCCGCCGCCCGTACGACGTCCGTCCCGTTTTTTCGGCTGTGATCGCCCGCGTCAGCCGCGCAACCGGCTTACCGGCGGGAAGAGGTACTGGGCGATGTTGTCGCAGAGCCGGTTCCCGAGCCGCTCGAAGACGGGGTAGTGGTCGTCGGCCTGCCGGGCCACATCACCGGCGGACAACCCCAGCTTCTCCATGAGTTGGCGCGACCAGGGGTCGGCCAGGAACGAATCGATGTCGGCCCGGTCGCTCTCGAAGTGGTACTGAAACCCGTAGGTGCGCATCCCCAGCTTGAACGCCTGCACTTTGCAGGCCTTGCTGCTGGCGAGCAGCGCCGCGCCGTCGGGGAGCTTTTTGATCTCTTGACCGTGCGCCTGCCACTGGCGGCTGGTCCACGCGATGCCCGCCATCATCGTCTCCGTCTGGCCTGGAACGGTGATATTCACCTCTGTGAAGCCAAACTCGCCCGGAGGCCCCCCTCCACTCTCCATCGGCCCGACCTCACCTCCAAGGGCCTTGGCGATCAACTGCGCGCCGAGGCAGATACCAATGAGCGGCAGGCCGCGCTCGTGCGCTCCCTTCAGGTACGCCAGCTCGGCTCCCATCCAACTCACACCCGTATCGCCGACGTTCATCGGGCCGCCGAGTGAGATCACCGCCGACACGCTGTCGTAGTCGGGCGGAACGGGCTTCCCCCCCTGCACAGGGGAGAGGTCCAGCCGACGGATGTCCAAGGCATGCCCCTGGTCACGGAGGATCGGGCCGAGACGGCCGATGCCGTCGGAGTCTGCGTGTTGGAGAACGACGATGGGCATGCGGGAGGGTAGAGGCAACGAGGCAGAGGACCAAATCGCCAAACGAGCCAAATGCCAAGGCGCGTAAAGAAAGTCGCTGCGCAAAGTCTGCCTCCTGCGCCCGCTCTGGCGAGACAGCGGGGCGACTTGGCGATCTGGCCGTTTCTGGTATCCTCTTGTCCCCACCAAAGGAGCACCCATGAAGACTGTCGCCCTTGCCCTGACCGCTTCGATCACGCTGCTTGCCGGCTGCGCGATCAGTCACAACGGCGTCGCCGACTCCCACGGCACCAACGTCGCCAGTGCCAAGCAGTGCCCGGTCTGCACCGATCACGGGTTGAGCGGCAAGCAGGGGCTCGAGTGGTTCAAGGGACTCGCCGGCAAAGACGGCAAAGAGAGCCGCTGGGTCGCGGTGACCAAGGACGAGCACGGCAAGGACAAGGAACTCGCGGTGAAGTACAAGGTGATCTCCAACGGCTCGGCCGTCTGTGAGACGCTCTTCCCCGGTGGAGAGGAGATGATCACTGTCTATCACCTCGACGGCGACCGCCTGACGGCCACCCACTACTGCGCCTTGGGGAACCAGCCGCGGATGCAGGCGACGCTGTGCGCCTGCGACAGTGCCCGCAAGACCTGCGAGTTCCACTTCCTCGACGGAACAAACATGGACGCGTCGAAAGACAGCTTCATGGGCAACCAGGACTACACCTTTGCCGGGCCCGACACGCTCACCATCGCCTGGCACCACTTGGGCCCGGGCGGAGTGGACAACAAACCCACCTTCGGCGGCACGTTCAAGCGCGCCAAGTGATGAGCCGCGCAGGGTGCCCAGCCGGACACCGGACGGAAACCTGTCTCCCGGGTCC
Source organism: Phycisphaerales bacterium (assembly GCA_035626935.1). Taxonomy (GTDB): domain Bacteria; phylum Planctomycetota; class Phycisphaerae; order Phycisphaerales; family UBA1924; genus JAJTGZ01. Next base: position 6,365 of record DASPMT010000378.1, read on the forward strand.
GGGCTTCCCCTGATAGCGGGTTTTCTGGACGTTGTTCCTACCGACTTCAAACGCCTGACAAGGCCGCACCAGCGGCCTTGCTGTATAGTTCCGCGTGCGTGTCGCAGCCTGCCATCCGTTGGCGGGCCGGCGGTTGAGTTGCACGCGCGATGGAGTTCCCCCGTGCGATTCACACCGCTCCTGGCCCTTGCCGTCACGCTCACCACTGCGCCCGCGCTGGCCCAGCCCGCCGCCAAGACGCCCCCGACGTACATCGAGATCCCGATCAAGGGGGGCTTCGGCGAGGAGATCTTCGCCTCCGGCGTGCAGCGCGCCCTCACAGAGGCTAAGAGCCGCAAGATTAAGCACGCGGTGTTCGTCATCGATTCGCCCGGCGGCGTCGTCGCCGACGCCATGGCGATCGAAAAGGTGATGGACCAGTTCGAGTCCGACATCACCTATCACTGCGTCATCGTCCGCGGCATCAGCGCGTCGATGGCGGTCGTCTCCGGCTGCCGCAACGTCTTCATGCCGGCCGGCGGCGCCACCGGCGCGGCGGTTTCGTTCAGCACCAACACCAACACCGGCAGCGCGGAGGTTGACGCGAAGATGAACGCGGCTTGGGCGTCGCAGCTCGCGGCCCGTGCCGACAAGCACGGCCAGCCCGGCGT
>DASPMT010000379.1:0-17925 GCA_035626935.1 Phycisphaerales bacterium
ACGACCCACCGGAGTTCGCCGCCGCGACCGACCGTCTGGAGCCCGCCGTCCGCTGGCTCAGCCGGATCGTGCACGTCCAGGACGTGCCCGCCGGCTGGCCCGTCGGCTACGACCGCACCTGGGTGACCCAGCGCCCCAGCCGCATCGCGATCGTCCCCGTCGGGTACGCCGATGGCTACCCGCGGGCGCTCAGCAACCGCGGCGTCGTCAGGCTCACGGGACTTGAGTGGGACCGCCCCCGCACGATGGGCCCGCTGGAGGAGCGCCCCGACCCGGGCGTGGCGGGCACGTTCGCGCGCGTCGTGGGGCGGGTCAGCATGGACCAGATTACCCTCGACGTCACCGACTGCCCGGCCGACCTCAGCCGTGTAGGAATGGAAGTCGAGGTGGTCGGCACGGATAAGAACGGCCCGAACCACCTGCCGCTGATCGCCACGCTCAGCAACTCGATCACCCACGAACTCCTCTGCCGCATCAGCCCGCACCTCGAGCGGGTGTACGTCGCCAGCAACGACCGTCCGGTCGACGAGGGAATCGAGCCCCTCGCGAAGGTTGGGACGGGCGGCGGGGTGAGCGGAGCCGGGCGACGGGTAGCGAGCGGGGCCTGAACTCCTGGCGATGCCGGGTGCCGGCGGGTCTGCTGCTTGAACAACACCGGCCCCCGGATATGAACAGATCCGCCTGCAACGCCGGCTCGTCCAGCGGCGAACAATCAGCCATGCGAGCACTTGCAGCGGGCGTGATGATGGCCGTCCTGGGTTGCGTACAGACCTTGCCCGCGCAGGAGCCCCCCAAACCGACGGTGGCGGAGCAGCGCACGGCCGAGGCGCTGGCGGCGCTCCGGAAGGCGGTCGACGACGCCAACGCCGCGAGCAAGGTGCTTCTGGTCACCTTCAGCGCCGACGCGGGCAAGGCGAAAGCAAACGACGCAGTCCTCGCCGTGCCCGCCACCGCCGGCTGGATTGCGCGCCACGCGGTGACGCACTCGGTCACCGATGCCCGGCTCATCCGCGACCTCGGCGGTCTGAGCTACACCGTCGGCGACAAGATCGATGAGACGAAGAGGCTGACGCAGATCGCCGGCGGTGACCCGCTCTTCTTCAGCGACGGCATCATCGATCTGCTCGACAAGCGTTCGTCGATCGTCGTTCCCAACTCGCCCAAGGCCGATCCCAGGACCACGGCCGGGCTTGGCTCGCTCGCCCTGGCGATGCGCCTGGACTGGACGCTCCGGTCCCCCGTCGCCAGTGAGAGCTTCCGAGCCCGTCACGCCGCACAGCTCAAGCCGGCGCCGTGGCCCGGCGCGGGCGAAAGCAAGGCGCCTTCGGTGCTGGCCGCGCTGAGCGCCGCCCGTGCATTGGCCCGCGACAAGCAGTGGGACCAGGCGGCCAACGCGTACGCCAACGCCTGGTGGGAGACCGGCGCAAACACCGCCGCCGCGCCCGTGCGCCTCGGCCCCATGGCCGCCGAGATGGCCCTGATCGTGCAGCAGGCCCCCGCCGCCAAGGACCGCCTGCTCGGCCTGCGCACCGAGTACGCCCGCGCGATGGACGTGAGCGACATGCGGCAGGTGCACGAGTACCTCATCCTTTGCCGTGTCGTCGGCGACCACGAGCACAACCTCCGGTTCCTCGACGAGGCTACACAGAACAAGAGCGCCTCGGCGGTGCTGCCCCCCGGCGACATCATGGCGATCGACTGGATGATGCCCGTCTGCCACTGGAACGATCCGGTCGCCGGCGTCAGCAAGCCCGGCGCCTGGTGCGTCCAGCTCCTCCGGCAATCCGAGCGGCTGGCTGCGCGGAAAGACGCCGCCCAGTTCGCCAGCGCGGCGATATACGGCCGCTGGCTCGCGCGGCTTGAAGCGTCGCGCCGCCTCGCCTGGCTCCTCTCCTCCGGGCAGGACCAGCGCGCAGACGAGCTGCGTACCACCGTTCTCGCGGCCGACGGCTCGGCGGACATGAAACGCTCGATGGTCGCCGCGTGCTTGGCCGCCGGCCAAAGACGTCCTTGGTTGAGCGAGCTGCTCAAAGGTGTTGACGACGAAGAGCTCGCCGCCGAACTCAAGAAGTAGTCCGCGCGTCTCCTCCGGCTTCGAGCCGTTGGGCTGACTTCAACGGCAGGTGAGAGCAGACCGTTCGACGGCGCCCTGCCCTGCTCTCCTTTGGCACTGCGCTGTGCGGGTGCCCGATACGGGCGCGAAGATCACCGCGCGCCACGATCCGCCGTCACAGGTCAATCTCGCGGTTCGTTGCGCTCACACCCGCTCCTTCGCGGCCATCTCGCGGCGCGCGTCCAGCAGCAGCCCGTTGGCGGTTTCGTAGTCCGGCCGCTCCGGAAGCCGGCTGTCGGCGAACGCCCGTTCGAACTCGCCGTGCAGGGCCAGCCGCCAGCCGTTGACCGACTCCCACGTTTCCGCCCCGTCACGCACCGAGATCAACCGGTCGCGGTCCCGCGTCACCAGCACGGGCAGTTCGCCCGTCCGCAGCGTCTCCGTGCCCGCGATCAGCAGCCGCAGCAGGTGCATCGCGTGCTTCCACTTCACCTTTCCCTTGGTGCGCAGGTCCTGCTCCAGCTTGTTCATCTGCGACAGGGCGTACCCGTTGAACGTCTGGTAGATGAGCTTGGAGAGGAAAACGTGGCGCACCGCCAGCATCCGCTGGGCGAAGGGGTCCGCGTGCTCGACCAGTGGTGAGTACAGCGTTTCCAGGACGTTGGGATTCCCCTTGAGCGCAAGCTTCAAGTACTTCTCGAGCTCCCAGTACACCTCCTGCGTCGCTTCGTTCTCGAGCTGCTCCGGAACGCCGTAGATCGACCAGTGCGCCGCCGCCGGAGGCAGGTAGACGCCGCGCCGATCGGTGTCCGATGCCTCGTGGCTGAGCCCGTACGCCCGCGAGCCGATGACGCACCGGTAGATCACGCGAGAGAACAGGTCGTACTCGCGCAGCGGGTCGACCGGGCTGCCGCTCCCCTCGCGCTGATAGACCGAGAGCACCTGCACCTGCTGGCGCTTCAGGCTCACCTCGTCGCCGCCCGGGAACCGCACGCGGTAGCGGTGCTCCGGGTCAAGCGGCGATGTCACCACGAGCCCCGCGGTGCCGCGCGGGTGTGTCGGACGTCCGTCGGCTCCGCGCACCTCGACCAGCGCAACCACCGCCGTGCCCACGGCCAGGATTGGCGGCAGCTTCTCGGCGCTGGAGCGGGCGTCGTCGTTCACGGCCTCAACGATACCCGGAGAGGCCCGTGCGGCACCGCTACGGTGCGGGCTGGGAGATCGGAGTCGCCGCCGCCTGCGGAGGCGGGCCGTCTAGCCCGGCGTCGATCCCCTCCCAGCCGCCGCCGAGCGCCTTGTAGAGCGACACCAGCGATGTCCCGACGTCGCCCTGGCTGGCCACGAGCTGGTCCTGCAGCTCAAAGAGACGGCGCTGGCTGTCCAGGACCGTCAGGAAATTGGTGAGCTGCTTGCTGAAGAGCTGGTTGGCCAGCTCCACAGCGCGTTGCTGTGCTGTGACGGCCTCCGAGAGTGACGCCGCACGCTCCTGGTTCTTGACAAACGCCACCGCCGCCGAGTCCACCTCGTTCAGCGCCGTCAGCAGCGTGCTGCGATAGAGGATCGCGGCCTGTTCGGTGCGGGCCTCAGCACCGCCGATGTCCGCCTGGATGGCGCCGCCGTCGAAGAGGCGCCAGTTGACGCCCGGACCGGCCGACCAGAACGTCGAGTCCCCCTCGGGCAGGTTCCCGAAGACCCGGGACGAAACGCCGATCGATCCGCCGAGGTTGAAACGTGGATAGAGGTCGGCGGTCGCGACGCCGATGCGGGCGGTCGCCGCGGCCAGGTCGCGCTCGGCACGGTGAAGGTCCGCTCGCCGCCGGATCAGGTCCGTCGGCACGCCGATCGGCAGGTTGGGAGTCGCCACACCCTGCGGAATAGGGCCGACCGGCTCGAGTTCGGCCACCAGCGCGCCGGGGTGCTGCCCGAGCAGCACGCTCATGCGGTAGATCGCCTGGCGTGCCTGGGCCTCAAGAGCGGGGATGAGCGACTGCGTCGCCGCGCGCTGCGAGCGAGCCCGGGTGCTGTCGATCTCGCTGTCGAGCCCGGTGGTAAACCGGTTGGTCGCCAGCTCCACGGTTTTGGACTGCGTGTCCACGTTCCCGCGCGTCGCCACGATGCGCTGCTGCGCCGTGCGCAGGTCCATGTAGTTCAGCGCCACCTCCGCCAGCAGCGAGACCGTCAGCGCCCGCCGGTCCCACACCACACTCCCGATGTCGGCGTCGGCCGCCTCCACCGACCGCCGGATCCCGCCGAACACGTCGATCTCCCACGACGCGTCCAGGCCCGCGGTGAACAGCCCGCGCCCGCTGCCGTCTGTGCCGACGCCGCTCCCGGAGTTGGGGCTGTTGCGCGAGCGCGTTGCCCCGACATTCAGGTCCAGCACCGGGGAGTTCGCCGCGTACGCGAACGCCCGGGCGGCCCGCGCCTCGCGGATGCGCGCGGTCGCGACCCGCAGGTCAAGGTTGCCCGCGACGGCGCGGTCCATCAGCGACGTCAGCGTCGAGTCGTTCAGCGTCGTCCACCAGCGCGACAAGTCGGCCGGGGTCCCGTTGCTTGGGGCGCCGGGCAGGTCCGACGAGGCCCACGTGTCCGGGGCGGTGAGCTGAGGCTCGGCATAGTCAGGGCCGACGGCCTTGCACGCGGTCAGCGCGAGCGCAGCGCCGGCCGATAGAACCAGGGCGAGAGGACGGACGAAGCGAGAGTGCGAACGCATGTGGTGGGCCTTTCTGAGATCCGGCCAAGGGACGGCCGGAGGGGTGTGAGCGGAGACGGAAGGAGACGGACGGTTGCGCTGGTCAGATGTTGGGCTTCACCCTCGGGGCCGTCGGGCCCGCGTCGATGAAAACATCCATCTGCTGACCAACATAGACCGGCAGCGCCGATCCGGGGAACGAGTAGATCACCTGAAGCACGCGCGTGTCGACGCGCTCGGCGCTGTCGCCGGTGAGGCTCTTCTTGGGAACCACGTACGGCTCGATCCGCACGAACGTCAGGTCGGTCGAGAGCGAGGCGTTCCCACGCAGGCTCGCCCGCGCCTTCGCGTCGGTCTTCACGCGCCAGGCGTCGTTCTCGTCGATGTCCACCCGCACGTGGAGCGTGGACGTCGCGCCGAACAGCATCAGCGGCGTCGACAGCGGGCCCGCCTGCGCAAACTCGCCGGCGCGGACGTTCACCTGGAGCAACTGCCCGTCCACCGGCGCCTTCACCGTCAGGCGGTCAAGCTCGGTCTCGGTAGCGGCAACCGCCGCTTCCGCCCCCTGCACCTGCGCCTGAGCCTCTGCCTCCTGCGCCTTGGTCACCGCCAGGTCCTGGGCCCAGGTGCCGGCGTTCATCAGCGCCAGCTCGCTCTGCGCCTGGGTGAGCCGCGCCTTGGCAGTCGCCACCGCCCACCGGCGCCGCTCGAGCTCCTCCGAAGCGATCGCCCCGGGGATGCTCGACGCGTTTGTTGCGTTGGCCAGCTGCATCTCCGCGTCGGAAACCGCGGCCTCCGCCGCCGTTACCTGCGCCCGCAGCGGCGGCAATTGCTCCGGCCGCGGCCACCGCTCGTCGCGTGCGACGCGCGCCCTGGCTGAGGCCAGCACGGCCCGCCGCGCCGCCAGCTCGGCCTGCCTCACCGCCAGCTCCGCCCGCAGCGTGCGGTCGTCGATCTGGAAGAGCGGGTCGCCGGCCTTGACGGTGTCGCCCACCTTCACCAGCACCCGTGTGACGACTCCCGCCACGTTGGTGCCCACGGCGATGTTCTGGGTGCTCGCCTCGACGATCCCCGCGCCGGCCACGGGGCTCGCGAACGGGCTGGACGCCGGCGCCGCGATCGGTTGCGCAGGGACGACGGGCTTGTTGCTCTGGGCCGCCGTGTAGAACGCGACGCCCACGCCGACGACGGCGAGAGCCGGGATAACGATGCTTCGGACGATCATGGGGAACTCCGGTCCGTTGGGTGCAGTGCCGGTCGCAGCCGGCGTCGGTTCAATGCGGTGCGGTCTCGGGCGCGGCGACCCTTGTCACCACGCCGTCGTTCATGGTCGCGATCCGGTCGGCGAAGGAGAAGATGCGTGCGTCGTGCGTGACGATCACCAGGGCCCGGTCCTCGGCCATCGCCACGCCCTTGAGCAGCCGCATCACCGAATGACCGGTGTGCTCGTCAAGCGCGCTCGTCGGCTCGTCGCACACGATCAGTCGCGGCTGATGAACAAGGGCCCGCGCGATCGCGACCCGTTGCTGCTGCCCGCCCGAGAGCTGGCTGGGCAGGGCCTTTGACCGGCCCTCGAGGCCGACGCGGGCCAGCACATCCTCCGCCTTCTTGACCGCCGCCCCGCGCCCCTCCCCCAGGATCATCAGCGGCACTGCGGCGTTCTCCGCGGCGGTAAGCGTCGGGAGCAGGTTGAACGCCTGGAAGACAAACCCGATGTTCTGGCCGCGCCACAGCGTGCGCTGGCGTTGAGAGATCGTGTCGTAGTCGACCCCGAAGACCTTGCAGTCGCCGCTGTCGCGGTCCAGGATGCCGGCGATCACGGAGATGAGCGTGGTCTTGCCGCAACCCGACGGGCCGACGAGCATCATGAGCTGCCCGTAGGCGATGTCCAGGTCCACGCCGCGCAGCGCCATGACCTTGTTGTCCCCCTCCCCGTAGTGCTTGGTGACGCCCTTGCAGTGGACAGCCAGCCCGCGCGGCGCGGGGGGCGTGGTGCTTGTGATGGGTGCGGTCGCTGTCGCCATGGCTTTACTCACGTCTCACGACTCAAGTCTCGCGTCTCACTTGAACACCGCCGCCGCTTCGAGCTTCAGCACGCGGTTGAGGCACAGCGCCGCCGACGCGAGGCAGATCACCACGATCGCAAGCGCCGTCAGCGCCAGGATCTGCCACGGCAGCAGGAACGCCAGCCCCCCCTCGGCCACCGCCGTACCCAGCGCGGCCGCCAGGCCGACGCCGATCCCGTAGCCGATCACGCCCACCACCGCCGCCTGCAGCAGCACCATCCCCATCAGCCGCAGGTTGGACGCGCCCAGCGCCTTGAGCGCCCCGTAGTAACGCAGGTTGTCGAGCGTGAAGTTGTAGAGCATCTGGCCCGCGACGAGCGCCCCCACGGCGAACCCCAGCGCCACCGCCATCCCGAAGTTGATCAGGATGCCCGTCTCCTTGAGGATGAAATCGATCGTCGCCTGATCGAACTCCTCGTTGGTGCGCGCTCGGATCCCCAGCTGCTCCTCCAGCCGCTGCGTCAGAGCGTGGTGGTCCACGCCGGGCTTCGCCTTCACGAGCACGTAGGGCGTCATCTTCGGCTCGCTCGGCGCAAGCTGCTTCGCCCGCGAGTAGGTCGTGTAGACCATCGGCTCCCAGAAGAAGCTCTTGCTCGCCCTGTAGGTGCCGGCGACCACGGCCTCCTGTTTGTCGCTGAAAGTCACCCGGTCGCCGATCGCCAGCGGACGGTTCCCTTCGCGCCGCAGCGCCAGCTTGGTGTCCAGGATCGTCGCGTCGACCAGCAGCGCCTTGTCCTTGCGCAGGTCCGAGAGCTGCCCCACCACCATCTCCGGCGGGCCCCCCGTCAGCGTCGCGTCATCTAGGCCGACCACCTGCACCACCTTGCGCGTCCCGTCGGGCAGCTTCATCTTCACGAAGCCGAAGTAGAGCGGGACCGCCCAGTCCACTCCCTCCACGGACCGCGCCCGGTAAAGAAGCGTGTCCTTGAGCGCCAGCGCATCCTGGCTGAACCGCACCTCCGGGTCCATCAGCCAGATGTCCGCCTGGCTCGTGTCGCGGATGAACGCGCCCGTCTGGTGGGCCAGACCGACCAGAATCCCCGCCTGCTGCGTGATGAGCATCGACGCGAAGCTGATCCCCACGATCAGCCCCAGGTACTTGAGCTTGTCACCCAGCAGCATGCGGAGCGCGACGAAGTTCACCGGGCTCCCCTCCCCGCCTCGGCCAGCTCGTCGCTCAGCAGCTGTTCGACCGTCGAGGGCTCTCGCAGCAGCCCCCGCAGCACGTTCGCCCGCGCCAGCCGCGCCGCCTCGTCGAACGGCGCCAGCCGCACCCACGGGTCCTGCTCGAAGGTGATGTACAGCGCCGACGTGCCGTGCAGCGTCCCCCAGAGCGTCTGGGCAACGACCAGGGCGTCAGTCAACTCCGGCCGCAGCCGCCCCGCGTTGAGCGCTTCGTGCACACACAGGATGAGGAAGGCGTAGGCGTTCTGGTTGGGGTCTTCGATCCGGGCCAGGTCCTCCGGGTCCGGCTCGACCCCGGCCGGGCACTTGGTCAGGAACATCAACTCGTAGTGGCGCGGGTGGCGCCGCGCGAAATCCATGTACCGCCCGCTCATCTTCCAGATCCGCGTCACCGGGTCCGGCTCGTCCTGCAGCAGCCCCTGCAGCGAGGCATGGAACTGCTCAAAGTCGTGCCGGCAGAGCGCCAGGATCAGGTCGCGCTTGTCCTTGAAGTGCACGTATAACGCGCCAGGCGTGTACTCGATCGCGTCGGCGATCTGCCGCATCGTCACGTGCTCGTACCCGTGCTGGGCAAACAAGCCGCGCGCGGCGCTGAGAATTCGCTCGTGCACGTCAGCCTTTTCGCGAGATCGGCGGTCACCCGAGGTCATCGATGAACTCCGTTCATTGGCCTTTAAGGCCAGATTCTACGCACATAAAATGAACGGTGTTCATAGAGTGAAAATGGTTCATTTACCGAAGCCTTTATCCCTTGAACACGATCGCGGGTTCCAGCCGCATCACGTTCCAAATGCTCAGCAGGCTCGCCAGCAGGCAGATCAGCGTGATCGCCCCGCCCGTCGCCGCCAGCGTCTGCCACAGCAGCAAGAACGCAAGCTCGCTCTTCCTCGCCAGCACCGCGAAGGTACTCGCCGCCCCAACGCCCAGCCCGTAGCCGATCACGCCCACCACCAGGGCCTGCAGGAAGATCATGCCGAGCAGACGGAGGTTTGTCGCCCCCATGGCCTTCAGAGCGCCGAACTGGCGCAGGTTGTCGGTGGTGAACTGGTAGAACGTCTGGCCTGCGATCGCCGTTCCTACGACGAACCCCAGCGCCACGGCGATCCCGAAGTTGATGGGGATCCCCGTGTACTTCATGAAGTACAGCATCGTCTTCCACGAGAACTCACGCGCAGACAAGGCCGCCAGCCCGGTGTCGCTCTCGATGCGGCCGGCGAGCGCCGCGTGGTCCACGCCCGACTTCGCCTTCACGCAGATGAAGCTCAGCAGCTTCCGCTCGCGCGGGGCGAACTTGGTCGCCCGTGAGTAGGTCGTGTAGATGACCGGCTGGCTCTGGAAGGTCCGCTGCACGCTGCAGATCCCCACCACCACCGCCCGGCGGTCGTTCAGCTCCAGCAAGTCGCCGACCTTGAGGCTGCGCGTGGAGATCACTTTCCCCTTCTCGTCGAGCTCCACGTGCGCCAGACGGCTCGACGCCCCGACCTCGTCAACGATCACCCCGTCCGCCCGGCGCAGGTCCTCCAGCGACCCCTCGACCATCCGCGGCGGGCCTCCGATCAGGCTCGCGTCGTCGAGCCCGATGACGTTGCAGTTCTGAAACGTGCCGTCGCTCAAGCGCGCCTTGATCAGCCCCTTGTAGAGCGGGACGGCCCACTCCACCCCCTCCACGCCGCGCACCCGCAGGAGCTGCGTGTCCAGCAGCGGCTTGATGTCGTCGATGAACTGCACCTTCGGGTCCATCACCCACACGTCGGGGTAGCCGGTGTCGGAGATGAAGCTGAACGTCCGGCTCATCAGCCCGCAGAAAATGCTCACCTGCTGGGTGATGAGCATCGCCGCGAACGTGATGCCGAACACGATGCCGATGTACTTGGCGCGGTCTCCCACGAGCATCCGCAGGGCAAGGAAATTCACCGGCGTGCTCCCTTCGAGGGCGGTGTGTGCGCCGCGATGCCGGCGAGTGAGAACACGGTGATATGGGCCGCGAGCTGCTCCCGGCCCTCGCAGCAGTACGTCTGGTCGGGGGTCAGGATCCGGTGAGCGGCGCCGCACTGCTTGTACGTCACGCACTGGGCGATCACCGAGGCGGCGCACCGGTGCACGCGCTGGTCGGTGGGGGGGAGCCCCATCAGCCGCGAAACAATCCCCCTGAGCGCTTCGAGCTGCGGACGCATGTGCGTGTCGGCCAGCTGCTGGAACGCGGGCGTCGGTTCCACCATCTCGCGCGCGATGATCTGGCTCATCCACGCGGGTTTGCCGTCGTGGAACAGGCGCTCAAGGAACGCCGTGACAAAGGCCCCCAGCATGGCGCGGGGATCGGCCGGCGGCCCTTTCGGCACAGGGTGGGCGGCAATGGCCGCGGCGGCGTAGTGCTCCAGCACGGCCCGGTACAAGCCGAGCTTGTCGCCGAAGTGGTAGTTGACAGCGGCGATGTTGGCCCCCGCCGCGGCGACGATCTCGCGGACGGTGGCGTCGGCGAACCCGCGCCGGGCGAAGACCGGGCCGGCGGCCTCGATCAGCCGCAGGCGCGTCGTCGCGTCGCCGGCCGTGGGCGCCGAGCCGGCTGCAACGCGGCGCGCGGGTGCGCCGCCCGCGCGGGGACGTGCCGGGCGACGGGGTGCGGGTCGGCGGGCCATCGAAACGACTGTATCAAACAGGTGTTTGAAGTCAAGCCGGCGCGGCGGGGCCGACCGGACCGTGTTCTCAGGACACCGTTAAATCGAGCCGCGAAAAGACGCTCCGGACCCGCAGCGCCTGCCCCTGCGATTCTGGGACCTTTCAGCCCCTTACCCGTCCTGCCTTGCCGTCACGTCCCGCCCCACACAGAGGGGGCTCGCCGTCACCGCACCTCGCACGACCGGCGGGCGAATCCGATGATCAGGCTATGTTCTGGGAAGCCGCCAACCTCAACGACCCCGCCAAGCCAGCCGCCACCGACCCGCGCCGCAAGCACGGCCGCCTTGCGTGCTGCATGGCGACGAGCACGCTCGGCGAGGTCGCCGACGTCTCCGCGGGAGGGATGCGCGTGCGCTCGTCGATCAGGCTCGAGAAGGGGCAGCGCGTGGTGGTGACGATCGCCACTCCGCGCGGGCCGATGCCGGTCCAGTGCACCGTCATGTGGGTGAAGCGCACCAAGCTCTTCTGGTACAGCCTGGGCCTGCAGTTTGAGAACCTCAACGAGCAGGGCCTGCGCATCGTTCGCGAGTTCGCCCGCGCGGCCGCGGATCAGGAGGTTGTGCGCCCGAGCGTGAATACGCTGATCGAAGAGGTCAAGCGCGCCGGCTGATGCGTCCCGGGCGGCGTTCACGCCGGGAGCGGCGTCCGCTGCGTCGGCGCCACCAGGTAGAAGCGGCCGACCTTCACCTCGAACCACTCGCCCTCGTCCCCCTCCATCTGGAACTCGCCTTCCATCGTTCCCCAAGGCGTCGGCAGCGGGCAGAAGCTCTTGTACACGAACGTCTGTCCCACGTCCAGGCGCGGCTGCCGCCCGACCACGCCGTCGCCGCGCACTTCGTTGACCCGCCCGAGCTCGTCGACGATCACCCAGTGGCGCGATCGCAGCGTCGCCGCGCGACCGTCGACGTTGCGCACCTGCACCTGGTACTCAAAGACGTAGCGTCGCTGCTCGGGGTCCGACTGCTCCGGCACGTAGGCCGGCGTTACCGCGACCCGGTAGCCGGCGCTGGTCGCGAGCGAGCCGAGCTTCGTTTTGGTCGGGGCCAGTGTGTCCATCGCCGCTTGATGATACCGCGTCGCGGCGGAAGCAGTACGCGATTGAACGGCGCATGGAGTAAGGATCAGGTCAAGCCTGGGCCGCTTGGTTACGCGCAGCCGACGCGACCCGGCGGCCCGCCAGCAGACCGTACTTGGGACCGAAGATCAGCGCCGCCGTAAAGATGAGGGACTGGGTAAGCACGATGCAGGCGCCCGTCGAGCCGTTCAGGAAGTAGCTCGCGTACGTCCCGACCAACGCCGCCGCCGCCGCCGACCCTGCCGCGATCAACAGCGATCGGTCGAAGCGGTCGGTCAGCAGCCGGGCTGTGCAGCCGGGCGTGATCAGCATCGCGACCGTCAGGATGATCCCGACCGCCTGCAGCGCCGACACGATCACACCCGCGACGAGGCAGAGGAACAGGTAGTGCAGCAGCCGCGGCCTCAGGCCCACCGCCTGCGCGTGCGCCCGGTCGAAGCAGTAGACCAGCAGGTCCCGCCGCTTCGCCAGGACGATCAGCACCGCCGCCCCGGCGCACGCGCCCGACTGCAGCAGGTCTTTCGGCTCGATCCCCAGCAGGTTGCCGTACAAGATGTGGTTCAGGTGGCTGTCGGTCTGAACGCGCGTGAAGAGGACCGCGCCCAGGCCGAAAAGCCCGGTGAAGACGATCCCCATCACCGTGTCCTCCTTCACGCGGCTGTTCGCCTTGATCCAGCCTGTCGCCAGCGCGCACAGCAGGCCCGCGATGAACGCGCCGACTCCTAGCGGCCACCCGATGACGTACGCGATCACCACCCCGGGAAAGACCGCGTGCGAGATCGCGTCTCCCATCAGCGACCACCCCTTGAGTACGAGGTAGCACGAGATGAGGGCACACGCCACGCCCACCAGCGTGCTCACCACCAGCGCCTCGACCATGAACGGATACGTGAACGGTTCGAAGAGACGATCCATCACACGCCTTCCCTCGGAACGGAGTCCGGTGCGTCGGCTCCGGCCCGCTGCACCGCTGATCTGCGCCGCCGCGCTGCCAGGACGCCGTGCTTGGGGGCCACTGCCAAAGTGATCAGAAACAGCAGCGTCTGGAGCACGACGATGCACCCGCCCGTGGACCCGTTGACGAAATAGCTCGCGTACCCCCCGACAGCCGCGGTGAGGACGCCGATCATCATGGCAATGACCATCATCACGCCGAACCTGTCGGTGAGCAGGTACGCGGTCGCCCCGGGCGTCACCAGCATCGCCACAACCAGGCAGGCGCCGACCGCCTGCAGCGACGCCACGGCCGTTGCCGCCAGCAGCGTCAGCAGCACGCCGTGCAGGAACCGCGTCTTCAGCCCGACCGCGCGCGCGTGGCTGGGATCGAAGAGGAAGAGCGCCAGGTCCTTCCACAGCACGGCGAGGGTTCCGAGTGTTACCACCGAGATCGCCACCACCTGCGCGACGTCGGCGTCGGCGATCCCCAGGATGTTCCCGAACACGATCGTCTTGAGGTTGATGCTCGCGGGGAAGAGCGAAATCAGCAGCAGCCCCAGCGCGAAGAACGTCGTGAACACGATCCCGATCACCGCGTCCTCGCGCAGCCGGGTACGTTCCTTGACGAACCCCATCACCCCGGCGGCGATCATGCCAGACGCGAACGCCCCGAGCGCGAAGGGCGTTTTCACCGCGTACGCGATCGACACCCCGGGCACCACCGCGTGCGACAGGGCGTCACCCATCAGGGACCACCCCTTCAGCGTCACGAAGCACGAGAGCGCGGCGCACGTCAGCCCGATCAGCACGCTCACGCCGATCGCCTTGAGCATGAACTCCGACTGCAGCGGCTGCAGGAGCACCTCGATCACCGCCGCACCCCCCGCCCGGCGCCGTCGCCTTCTCCCTGCAGGGGCTCGTTGGCCGCGGGAAGCCCGTCGTCCCCCATGATGAGCGCGTTCTCGTCGTCGGTGAGCACCGTCAGCTCGTTGCAGGAGGCGCCAGGGATATCCGTGTGGTCCACCCGCAGCCGGCGGAGCGCGCCGCCGAACGCCATCGCCAGGTTGTCCCGCGTGAAGGTCGTGGCGGTCGGGCCCGCCGCGAGCACCGTGCGGTTGATGATCACCACCCTGTCGCAGAACCGCGGCACCGAGCCGAGGTTGTGCGTGGAGACCAGCACGGTGCACCCGTCGGACCGCAGCCTCTCGAGCAGCGCGATGATGGCCGCTTCCGTCCGCACGTCCACGCCGGTGAACGGCTCGTCGAGCAGGATGATCCGCGCCCCTTGCGCCAGCGCACGCGCAAGGAACACCCGTTTGCGCTGCCCGCCCGAGAGTTCGCCGATCTGACGGTTGCGCAGGTCGGCAACGCCGACCTGCTCCAGGGCCTGCATCGCCAGGCGCTTGTCCTCGGCGCGGGCGATGCGCAGGAACCCCATCGATCCGTAGCGCCCCATCAGCGCCACGTCCCAGACGCTGACGGGGAACGACCAGTCGACGTCCTCCGACTGCGGAACGTACGCGACCTTCGCCCGCCTGTGCGCCTTTGCAACCGGAGCGCCGTCGATCAGCACCGATCCCGCCGCCGGGACGACGAAACCCATGATCGCCTTGAAGAGCGTCGACTTGCCGCTGCCGTTGATGCCCACCAGTCCGCAGATCGTTCCTCCCCCCAGGGAGAACGAGGCGTCGCGCAGCGCAACGTGCCCGTTGGCGTACGCGACGGTGACGCCGCGCGCTTCGATCACCGGGGGCTGGTCGACGGTCGTGCTGTGGGCGGAGGAGATCATGCTCAGCGGGAGGGACCGGCCGGGAGGGCGGATTGAACGCCGAACCCCTTGATGATGGTGTCGGCGTTGAACCGCAGCAGGGCAAGGTAGCTCGGCGCCGGGCCGTCGGCGTCGGTGAGGGAATCAACGTACAGGACGCCGCCGTAGCGGGCCCCCGTCTCCTTGCACACCTGCCGCATCGCCTTGTCGCTGATGGTGCTCTCGGAGAAGCAGACCGGCACCTTCACCGCGCGCACACCGTTGATCACCGCCTGTACCTGCTGGGGCGTCCCTTCCTCGTCGGCGTTCACCGGCCACAGGTAGAGTTCCCGCAGCCCGTAATCGCGGCAGAGGTACGAGAACGCGCCCTCGCTCGACACCAGCACCCGTTGCTCGGCGGGAATGGCGATCAGCGCGGCGCGGAGGGCCCGGTCCACCTCCATGATCTGCGCCGTGTACCTCTCGGCGTTGGCGGTATAGACAGCGGCGTTGGCGGGGTCGAGCTTCACCAGGGCGTCGCGGATGTTGGCGACGTACTTCACCGCGTTGGCCGGCGACATCCACGCGTGCGGGTTCGGCTTGCCGTTGTACGGCCCGGTCGTGATGCCCACCGGCTCAACGCCGGCCGAGAGGAGCGCGGTCGGGACGTCCTTCACCTTCCCCATGAACCGCTCGAACCAGCGCTCAAGGCCGAGCCCGTTGACGAGCACCAGGTCGGCGGACTGCGCCTTGACGATGTCGCCGGGCGTCGGCTCGTAGTCGTGGATCTCCGCGCCCGGCTTGGTGATCGACTCGACGACGGCGGCATCACCGGCGACGTTGCGGGCGATGTCGGCGAGCACCGTAAATGTTGTAACGACCTTCTTGCGTCCGTCGGCCTCGCGCTTGGGCCCGCTGCGGGAGCATCCCGCAAGGCCCGTGACGCTCAGGCACACGGTCAGCAGAAGCAGGAAGCGGCTGATGGAAGCGGCTCGCACGGCTGTTCTCCAGAGGGGACAAGGGAAGGACTACCACCGGACCGACATCCCGGCGAAGACACCGAAGTCGTCCGAAGCCTCGGTGAGACCCACGCGCACACCGCAGTCGAGTTGCAGGTCGGGCGTCAGGGCGTAGGTGACGCCCGCGTCCGCGTACGCGCGGTAGCCGGCGTCATCGTTGAGGCTCAGGAACCCGGCGTACTCGACGAACACGCCGGCGCGGTCGCTCACGTCGTGCGCGACGGTCACCGTGTGCACGAAGTCGAACACGTACCGGTCGTCGTCGGCGCTCCGCACGATGTCAAGCTCCCCCATCACCCCCAGGCTCCACCCTTCGCACAGCTCCAGCGAGGCCGGCACGATCACCCCGCCTTCGATACCGTCCGCGCCCAGCCCGTCCCGCGCGGTGGGAAAGGTCACAAACGGCATCACGGCCAGGGCCCAGCCGCCTGTACTCTCGACGCCGTCGTTGCCAAACAGGTTCACCTTCAGCCGCACGGTCGTGTCCCCGAACCCGCTCACGGTCTCGCGTTCGCCCGTCGCACGGTCCTCGGTGCGGACCCGGGTATACGGGTCGAAGCCGATCTGCAGGTCGACGCTGTTTGTGAGCCCGACTTTCACCAGCACCGGCGCCGCCGCCAGCGCCCGTGTCGTTACACGGTCGTTGCTCCGCCGGTCGTAGGTGAAGTCCAGGAAGCTCAGCTCCACCTGGATGTGCCCCGCGTCGACCGTCGCCGGGCTCTCGGTGGTGTCCGGCCGGTCCGTGCTCATCTCCCGCATCAGTTCCCGCGGGGTCGGATTGAACAGCGTGTACGCGTCCTTGCTCGGGACGGGCGGCTGCTGCGCCGAAGCGGCGGCCGAAACGAGCGGTGCTGCGAGTAAGGAGAGTGCAAAGGTGCGCACGAGTGAGGCCTTTTATAAAAAGTTTGACTACTCAAACTCTATAGGTGACCGCCCCGCCTGTCAAGCCGGGACGGGCTCGACGCGTGTAGAGTCCCGCTCGGCGATCTCTCCTTATGGCCACCGAAACCGTCGAGAACTACCTCAAAGCCCTCCTCACTCTCTGCGACGAGTCGCCGACGGGCGAGGCCGGCCTTGCGCGCCTCGCCGCCCTCCTGGGCGTCACCAAGGGGACCGCCACTTCGATGGTCAAGCGCCTGTCGGAGGGGAAGCTCGTCAAGGCCGAGCGCTACGGCGGCATCACCCTGACCCCTAAGGGCCGCCGCGCCGCCACGGACGTCATCCGTCGCCATCGCCTCATCGAAACCTTCCTGGTCCGAACCCTCAAACTCGACTGGTCGGTCGTCCACGCCGAGGCCGAACGGCTCGAGCACGCCGTCTCACCCACCGTCATCGACGCGATCGACGCGCTCCTGGGCCACCCCAGCGTCGACCCGCACGGCGACCCGATCCCCGATAACTCCGGACGATTGCGGGCCGCCCACTCCCGACCCTTGTCCGCCTGCGCCACCGGCGAGCGCGTCCGCGTCGCCCGCGTGACCGACCAGGAAGGCGCGTTCCTCGCCTTCGCCGCGCGCCACGGTCTCCGGCCCGGTGCCAGGGTGGCCGTCCTCGCGGCCGATGCTCAAGCTCAGTCGATGCTCGTTCAAGCTGCCGGCTGCGAGTCGGTTTCCCTCGCCGCCGCGGCGGCCGCGAAGATCGCCGTCGAATCCGCAGGCAAGGGCGGCTGACGAGGGAAAGTACGGTTTTGCTTCACGTTCACTCGCCGGGTATTTGACGGACAGGACGGCCGTGTTACTCTTGGATGTTGAGACTGAGTCTCAATGACGCTGGGAAGCGTCCACTGAGGAGGTCGCGTCATGAAGCTCATCACCGCCGTTGTGTCCGTTTCCGTCGCCGCGCTCTGCGCGCCCGTCCATGCCGATTTCCTGGTGCCAAACGGCGTCAATGCGCCGTGGGTCCGGGGCGTGAACGGTCCATCCGCCTACGCCCAGTGGGAGAGCTTCACGAGCGTCGCCGGGCCCAACACCCCTGGGATCGGGCCGACGGTCCTTGGCTCGTTCGCGCCGGGCGCGCCTGCATTCAACGTCTGGGTGACGGGCCCGACGGCCGTTCGCCTGGGCAGCGGCAACATCTACTCCGGCAACGCGCCCATGAGCGTCGCCGTCACCGTTCCGAGCTTCGGACTCGGCGGGGGCGCGTTCACCACCATCCTGCTGCAGACGCGCACGCAGGGCACCGAAATCAACCCCGCGACCATGCTGATCGGCGGGGTTGCCCCATCATCCGTGCTCGAACTGTCGCGCATCTCACTCGGCGGTCAGGGTGCGCAGGTCGAGACCGCCTGGCGCTGGGATCTCCCCGACTCCCAAGGTGCGTACACCATCGCGTTCAGCAGCGGCGGGCCCTTCTTCAGCCTCGACGCCGTCGCCGTCGACATCTTCGCCGACATCCCCGCGCCCGGCGCCGCAACGGTGCTCGGTCTGGGCATCCTCGCCGCCGCCCGTCGCCGCCGCTAAACCCTCCGCGCTGCACA
>DASPMT010000380.1:0-2906 GCA_035626935.1 Phycisphaerales bacterium
GACCTCGGTTTCCGGGTCCGTGCCGACCACCCGTGCGGGGTACCGCGTCTCGTCGTTCAGCCGCACCTCGAGCTGGCGCGCGTTGTTGACGACGTGGTTGTTGGTCAGAATGTACCCGTCAGGAGAGATGATGAAGCCGGAGCCTGTGGCCACCTGGCTGCTGTGCATGATCCGGCCCGTCCACAAGTCCCGCTGCTGCACGGGCGTTGTCGCCGTGATGTTCACCACGCTCGGCGAGACCTCCGCTGCCACTTTTTCAAACGCGGCCGAGAACCCCATCGCCAAGGCAAGCTGCTGATCGGCCGTCACGGGCTGAGGGTCGGGCTTGGCCGCGACCGACGGCTGTGCGGCCGACGCGACGCCCTGCTCAGCGAAGAACGGAAGCCCCAAGAGCCCAGACGAAAGCGCGGCGATAAGGGGCGGGGTGAACTTGAATGGGTTGATGGTCATGGTGATGGTGCTTTCGCTGACGGGTTCCGGTTCGATTCTGGCAAGGAATGAAGCGACAGTGAGGTGCGGGTGGACTCGGCTGCCGGTTCGATGCTCACCGCAAGCGCATAAGGACAAGCCGCGTGCCAGCTGTTCTCTACCGCCAACCGGATGCGCAGAGCGGGGCACCGCCGCCGGCGCGGCCAAAGCGGCTGCCTACGCCGACGCCCTAAGGAACCTCGCGGCTGTCACTTTGGCAGCATCGACCTTCTCAGCCGCGTTTCATCGGCCGGCGCGGGTGTGAACGCCGTTGGCACGTTGTTCGTATTGATGTTGCAGTCCGGGGGCCCGAGTACACGCACCTCCCCGGCACGCGCGGAGTGACGATGTACTTCGACCCTCTCTATCTCCTGATCGCCGCCCCGTTCTTTATCTTCGGCCTATGGGCGCAGTTCCGGGTCAAGAGCGCGTACGCGCGCGGGTCACAGGTCGCGTCGCGCGCCGGATGGACCGGCGCCCATGTGGCACGTGAGATTCTCAACCGCAACGACATGCACAACGTCGATGTTGAGGTTTCTCACGGGATGCTCAGCGACCACTACGACCCGAAGGCGAAGGTCGTCCGGCTCAGCCCGGAGGTTTACGGCGGCACCAGCCTGGCGGCGCTGGGCATCGCGGCCCACGAGGTCGGGCACGCCATTCAGGACCGGACGCAGTACTCGATGCTGGCGATCCGCAACGCCGCGGTGCCGATGGCCAATATCGGCAGCCAGATGTCGTGGATCATCTTCTTCGCCGGGCTCATGCTGTCGGCCAGTTCGCCCTACCTGGGCAGGTGGATCATGTGGGGGGGCGTGGCGCTCTTCGGCATGGTCGTCTTCTTCCAGGTCGTCAACCTCCCCGTCGAGTTCGATGCGTCCAACCGCGCCAAGGCCATCCTCGTCAACGACCGTTTCATCGCCGAGGACGAGCTGCCGGTGGTCAAGCGCGTGCTGGGCGCGGCGGCGATGACGTACGTCGCCGCCACGCTCACGGCGATCGCGACGCTGATCTACTTCATCCTGCGGGCTCAGGGCGCACGGCGCGACTAAACCGTCACAGCCGCCACGCCACGAGCACGTCGTTCACGTTCGTGCCCGTCGGACCGGTGAAGATATGCGCAGGCGGCTCTCGAGCGGGCCGGCACGCGTCGCGCCATGCCATTCGCAGATAGCTGTTGGCGCCCAGCCAGTCATACACCGCCTCGTAATCTGCGCCTTCGTCTCGACGGGCGACAGCTTCGGCCAACGTGGCGTGCCGTGCGGACAATTGAGCCACTTCATCAGGCGGCCACGACATCCCAGACCACACGAACGCGCCGGCAGCCGGCATCGCCCCATCAGGCACCGTTCCATCTACGCCATCGGTCGCCAACAACAAGCCGCACACCCGCGCCTGGCTGATAGCCGCCCGGAGCCAGATAGCCAACGCCTGAGCCCGACCACCGAATCCGGCAACGGCAACCGGGACATCCCATTCTCCACCCCATACGACCGCTTCACGGTGCTTGGCCGTCTCAAGAGCTCGAACCGCGCCTGGGACGATTCCCGCCTCGCCGGTGTCTGCATGCATCACGAGCAGGCCCTCGGCAACCGTCGCGGCTCGCGCGGCGGCGACGGCGGTCGCGTTGCTCAGAACAATCGATGTTCGCCGCGGCGGTTCAACGCGCGGCGGGTGCGGTTGGCACGTGAGCGCCGTCAGTGCGCCACCGTGTGCGCCCGCGAGCCGTGTCAAAAGCGAGCGGGCTGCATCGCTGCCGGTTGTTGACTGAACGAAGGGCCCGCTTCCGACGTCGTCCAGTTGGTCGCCGATCACGTCGCTCGCGATCAGCAGGTCGATCGGCAGCGGGACCGCCAGCTCGGCGAGGCGCCCCCCCTTCAGGTTGTCAATGGCCCGCCGGACGGCGTTGACGCGGTCGATCCGCCATCCATCGGTGAGCATCGCCCGCACCAGGGTGCGGTACTCCTCAAGCTCCAAGCCCGGGATCGGCTCGCAGATGAGCGAAGATGCTCCGCCGGACATCAGCACCGTCAGCGACGGCGCCCCCGCGGTCTGCGCCTCGCCGATGAACCGCTTGACCGCCCGGCCGGCATCGACGCTGCGCTGCGTCGGCAGGGGGTGATCGCTCCGCAGAACATTGGGGAGCGGACCCGCCGCCGGTCCGTCCACGGTGACGATCAGATGACGCTCCGGTGTGCCGCACACGTCGGCAAGCCCTTCCGCCATACCGATTGCTGCCTTTCCGATGGCGAGCACCCAGGGCGCACCGCCGCGAGCCAGCCCGAGCTCACGGGCGCCCCGCGCGGTCGCGGCCTTTGGATCGCACGCGGCCAGGACGGCGCTGACGATCCGCATGGCCCGGGCGTACTCAGCTGTGATCTCAGTCGGTGTGAACACAGCGAACGATACCAGCGTGGATCCGCGTTCCCCCTCACGCC
>DASPMT010000381.1:0-3300 GCA_035626935.1 Phycisphaerales bacterium
TGCGGTTGCGGCAATGCGGAACTTTTTCTTCGTCCGCACCTGCAGCGCACAAAGCCGGCGCGGGTTCGCCGCACCGGCTCAGGTTCAAATCCGTCTGCGCCAGACCGTTCAGCCCTTGCGGCCGAACATCCCCTTGAGCGACGACCCCTCGAACCCCTCCGGCACCAGGCCCGTCGTCGCCATCCGGTAGCACGCCGCCTGCAGGATCGTCTTGAGAGTCGAGCCGACCAGGCTCAGCAGCAGCAGCGCCAGCAGGCCCAGCCCGATCACTACCACACCCAGCACGACCTGGTCGGCGGCGGCGATCAGCGCGATCCCCCCCAGCAGCATCGGCAAGAAGATCAGCATCCCGATCAGCCCCATCGCGGCGCTCACGCCCACCTGCGTCACGAGGCTCTCACCCCAGGTCTTGCGCATCACCTCGAACGAACGCTTCACGCCCTTGATCGGGCCCACACCCTCGATCACCAGCGCCGGCACGACGAAGAACGTCGCGACATTCCATGCGGTGCCCACAAGGCCCAGCACGATCCGCCCCAGCCAGCCCGCCTTCTCCTTCAGCATCTGCAGCGCCACGCCCACCGTCGCGTTCACCGCCGCCCACCCCAGGATCTGCGGCCAGCGGCGCAGGGCGGCCTTGAGGCCGGCCCTCGCGCTGCTGTCCTCACCGTTGAAACGCGCCGTCGCGCACGCGATCAGCGCCGCGTTGAAGAAGACCACGATCGAGTTGATCACGAAGTAGAGCACGAACATCGCGGCGAACCCGAGCACCTGCATCTCGATCGGCAGGTCCTTGGTCGACTGAGCGCCGCTCGCCGCCATCAACGGCGCCATCAGGATGATCGCAGGCACGAAGAAGGAGATGCAGACCAGCGTCGTGAGGATGCTGGAGACCAGCGGGAACACCATCAGGTGCTTGTCGGCGCGGAGCACGCCCCACGATTGCTTGGTCAATTCCCAGCTGTTGGATAACTTCGTGAACATCACACGCACTCCCTGTTCGCGGCGCACTGACAGCGCACCGGTCCCTGATCATATTGGTGCGCGGCGTCCGGCTGCGGCTACGCCCCAACCGTCTCCGAACGTCCTCCCCCTCTCCATCGGCGGTGCCGCAAGTTTTACGCGTTTTCATTTGCCAACACCCTTACTCCGCGTAGACTGAATTTGGTCGTTATCGGCCGCGGCACCCGGGATTACCGGCAGTGCGGGCTCCGATTACCGGACCAAATTCGAAGGGAGACCACATGTCCAAGCTGTCACTCGCCTCCATCGCATTGCTCGCCGGCTCCACCGCCGCGATCGCCGACATCCCCAACCCCGCCCGCGCCAGGACCATCGCCACAGACGGCCAGAACGCCACCGGGCTGCCCGGCCTGCAGATCGACCTCTACAACGCCGCCGGCCCCAACGAGTACTCGACCCCGACAATCTCACGCAGCGGGATCGTCGCTTTCCTTACGACCCTGTCGGGCGCCGGCGTCGTCGCCGGGAACAACGAGGCCGCGTACCTCGGCCTCTCCAACGGCGCTCTCCAGTTCATCGCCCGCGAAGGCACCCAGGCCCCGGGCCTCCCCGCCGGCATCAACTACGGCACGTTCTCGTACATCGACCTGCTCGATCCGACGCACGTGGTTCTGGCTGGCGCACTCGCCGGCGCCGGCGTCCCCACCAGCGCCAACGCCGCGATCTACTTCGGCGACCCAGCCTCTTGGGCGCCCATCGCCGTCAAGGGGGCCGACGCGCCGGGGCTCGCCCCGCTCAGCTACAGCGGCTTTGACTACCTCGAGTTCTCCCTCTCCACCGACGGGCACTTGGCCTTCCCCGGCACCGTCACCGGCCTGGGCGTCACAACGGCCAACGACAAGGCCATCTGGATCAGCCACAACGGCGCAACGCCCGTGCTCGCCGTGCGCGAGTCCGACCCCGCCCCCGGCTTCCCCGCCGGCGCCGTGTTCGCCAACTTCCTCGACGTCACCGACAGCCTCAACTCCGTCGTCGCACTCAACGGCGGCGGCATCTTCGTGCACGCCATCACCACCGGCGGCGGCGTCACCACGAGCAACGACACCGGTCTCTGGTCCGGCATGCCGGGCGCCCTCAACCTGATCATCCGCAAGGGCGACCCCGCCCCCACGCTCGCCAACCCCATCATCGTCAACGGCATCAGCGCCCAGGCCTGCAACGCCAGCGGCGTCTGCGTCTTTGAGGCCACCCTCTCCGGCACGGGCACCGGCAGCAACAACAACATGGCGGTCTACAAGGGCTCAACCAACGCCAACCTCACGATCATCGCCCGCAAGGGCTCGCCCGCGCCCGGCTACCCCGCCCACAACCTCAGCGACGTCAACGCCACCGACCGCCTCCGCATCAACGCGAGCGGCCAGGTCGTCATGCACGGCGTGCTCACCGGCGGCGGCGCCACCGCCAACGACGATCACTTCATCGCCGTCATCAACGCCAACGGCACCTCCTCCGCCGTCGCCCGTGAGGGGCAGCAGTACCCCGACCTCCCCGCGGGCGTGGTCATGAACGGCACCTTCAGCCACCTGACCATCAACGACGACGGGCAGGTGGTCTTCGGCGCCGTCCTCCGCGGCACCGGCGTCGTTGCCGCCAACAACGAGACACTCTGGTCCTGGACGACCGCCAACGGCCTGCGCCTGCTCGCCCGCGAGGGCGAGTCGATGCTCGTCTCGGCCTCTGAGACCCGCACCACCGCCAGCACCGACCCGTTCGACCTCTACGGCAACTCCGGCAACGACGACGGCTACCGCTCGTCGTTCAGCAACGGCGGCGAGCTCGTCCTCCGCGGCTTCTACACCGACGGCTCCAGCCGGCTGGTCGTCCTCAACCCCGCCCTCTACGCCTGCGGCGCGGCCGACCTGGCCAGCACCGGCGGCACCCCGGGCTACGACGGCGCCTTGGACAACAACGACTTCGTCGTGTTCATCGACTACTTCTTCGCGCAGAACCCCCTCGCCGACCAGGGGAGCACCGGCGGCGTCCCCGGCGCGGACGGCGCGTTCGACAACAACGACTTCGTCGTGTTCATCGACAACTTCTTCGGCGGCTGCGTCTAAGCCCGCCAGCCCTACGAGCCACGCACGGCAGCGGCCCGGGCCCTCGCGCCTGGGCCGTTGTCATTTCCGCCCGCACCGCCCTCCTGCTCGTGCGGTGCGTCCCCGCTCAACTCCCTCCTAAACTCCGCCCTTCACCCCTCCGAAAGGCACCCATGCGCGTCGTCCTCACCGGCCAGATCGGCAACGACAAGAAGCCCTACATCAAGCTCGCCGAGGACCT
>DASPMT010000382.1:0-2828 GCA_035626935.1 Phycisphaerales bacterium
TGGAGGTGCTGCACCTGGACGTGAACATGGCCGTCGGCCGCTTCACCGCCGCCGCTGCCACCGCTCCCGCGATGGCCGACGACACCGTCCTCAGCCGTCTGAACTGATCACCCGCCTGACTCACCAAGGAGATACACGATGAGCCAGATGGGCATGAACCTTCCGGGCGCAACGCGCCGCCGCGCCGCGACGATGGACATCTACACGGGCCTGCTGTTCGTCGCCGTCGTGGCGCTGATCGCGGCCTGCGCCGTGGTCTTCGTCAACGGCTCGCTGATCGGCAAGGGCGGCAACGCCTTTGGTCTTCAGGAGCCCGCCAGCGGGGGCAAGAGCAGCCTTCAGTTCGGCCAGTAAGGTCCGAGCCGTTGATGAGCACCGACCGCGTGCACGACACACGCGATACCCGGCGCTTGACTTGGAGCGGCTTGCGACTAGATTTCTCCCCCTCGTTCGGCCCGCAACGGCTGTTCGCGGGGTACGCCCCGGGGGCGTAGCTCAATTGGTTAGAGTACCGGACTGTCGATCCGGTGGTTGCGGGTTCGAGTCCCGTCGCCCTCGCTTTCAAGCCCCGCCGGAAACGGTGGGGCTTGTTCGTTTTTGCCGAGCGCTCCAGCCAAGTGTCCGGCGACCCCTCGTCCCCCTCCCCCGCTCCCACCCTCACCCGCTTCCCGGTGCACCTGTGGATAACTTGTCGCTGAGATCACGGAACCTTGCTTCGATGTTGATAGTATGGTACACATAGTCTGTGTCCCAGGAGCTTGCTATGAGAATTGAACGAGAACTGATGCGCGGCGCGGGGCCGGTTGCCGTCTTGAAACTCCTGGCGGACGGCCCCATGTACGGCTACCAGTTGGGAGAGGCCTTGGCGAGGCGATCCGAAGGGGTGCTCGACCTGGGCCAGAGCACGCTCTATCCGATGCTGTACAACCTCGAGGCCAAGGGCCTCGTAGAGCCCTTCTGGCAGGACGGCCCCGCCGAAGAGGGCGGAAGAGAGCGGAAGTACTACCGGCTGACAGAGAAAGGAAGGACGCGGCTCGCGTCAGACATGGCGCAGTGGGCCAAGGTCGCCAAAGCGATGGCCGGACTCGGCGTGCTGGCGGAGCCAGCCCGGCTGGCGGTGGCGACGGCGCGGCCGGAAAACGGGGGTGCCATGTGACGACCACCGCTGTGTCGGGAAATGGCGGGGAGCGCGAGGGGCCGGGCAGGCTGGCCGGGCGGTCTCCGGCGGCGGTCGTCAGCGGCAGCGGACTGCCGGAGGCCTTGGGGGCCGCAGTGCTGGCGGTAACGGGGAAGACCCGGCTCTGGCCGTGGGAGCGCGCCGAGGTAGCCAGGGAACTCTGCGCACACTTCCTCGACGGGCTGGAGGCCGGGGCTACGCCGCGGCAACTTCTGGAGATGTTCGGCGATCCGGGACGCACGGCCCGCCTGATCACGCGGGCGCGCAAGCGGAACCGGCCGTTGGCATGGCGCGTGCTGAACCGCTCCGCGCAGGCCGTTGCGTTGCTTGTGCTGGCGTCGGTGCTCTGGTACGGGTGGATCGCAGCTCGCTTCTACAGCGGGACCCCGACGGTCCGCTTCAACCTGCAGGGCGAGATGAACGCGCCGGCGGTCGCCACCCCGCTGAGCGACCGCGGCTGGCCCCACTATCGCGACGCCCACCGCGAGATGAAACGGTCGGGGTTCTTCGACGCCATCCACGCGATCGAAGAATGGCCGCTGCTGAAGCCCAGTACGCCCGGCTGGCTGAGCGCCTGCGCCGCGCACGACAAGGTGAAGGTGGAAATCGACCGCGTACGACGGGGAACACGCTCGCCTCGCGCCGCCTATGTGCTGCGAGCAAACATTGATGAGCCGGGCAGCTACGGAGCCCCGGAGGGAGAAGAACCGGTGGCCGGTGAGAACCCGGTCGGACTCGGCATCCTCCTGCCACCGCTGGCCGTCTACCGGTCCCATGCCCGGCTCATCGCCTTTGAGATCCGCAGGGCAGCGGCCGAAGGGCGCGCCGGGGACGTCGCGGAGGACATCGAGCGCCTGCTCGCCCTCGCCCACCACGGCAGCGAGGACGGAACGCTGATCGGCCAGCTGGTCGAATTGGCGATCGCCAGCCTGGCGTTCGACTTGCTCAACGCGACGGTTCGAGACTACCCCGCGCTGCTCGGCGACGCTCACCTCCAGCGGCTGGCGCACCTGGTCGGCGCTTATGCGCCGGGGCGAGACGGAGCGGCTCGCTCATGGCAGCCGGACATGCGGCTGGAACGGCGGTCGTTCGAGGACCTGCTGCAGCGGTTCTACACAGACAACGGGGAAGGTGACGGACGCTTGTGCAGCGGGCTGATGGATTGCTCGCAAGAGTTCGGCGCACGCGTGTCCAAGGCCGCGAGGTTCGTGCAGCCGGTCATCGGCGGGATGGTGGCGAGCCGCGCGGAAATGCACGCCGTTTACGAGCGGTTGGCGGACAAGTTCGAGGCCGAAGCTGCCAAGCCCGCGTACCAGCGCAACATATACGCGGTTGAGGAAGAGGCGGAGGCCTTGAAAGGACCGCTTGGCTTGCACTACTCCCTGGCCGTACTGCTGGCGCCGCGTCTGCAGAACACTGTCCCGGCGTTTGATCAGTGCCGGATGGCGCGCGACTCGGCGGCGGCCGGCTTGGCTATTGAGCTGCACACCCGCCGGCAAGGAAGGCGTCCCACGGCGTGGAGCGACCTCGTGCCGTCCCTCCTGCCGGCAGCGCCGATCGATCCGTGGACGGGCAGGGCGCTCGTTCTCAAACCGGGCGCCGCGCCGAATGGGGGCCCGCTCATCTACAGCGTCGGGGCTGATCGGGTTGA
>DASPMT010000383.1:0-8267 GCA_035626935.1 Phycisphaerales bacterium
TCCGCGCCACCTCCATCGGCTCCGGCCGTCTGTCGTCGATGGCCGTCGCCGGCGACATCCGCGTCAGCACCATCCGCATCAGCGGCGCCATCCTCAGCCTCACCGCCGGCGGCGACATCACCGACACCGAGATCGTCTCCACCGGCCCGGACGGGCGCATCAACAACCTCACCGCCGTCGGCACCATCACCGGCTCGGTCACCAGCAGCGGCCCGATCGCCAACATCCGCACGACCCGCGGCGACATCGACCTGGTGATCACCACCACCGACCCCACCGACGGCAGCATCGGCACCATCCAGGCAGGACGCGACCTGATCCTCAGCCTCGACATGGCCGAGAACACCACCGTCAACACCCTGCGCGCGGCCCGCCACATCGGCCGTCGCCTGGTCGACGGCTCGACGCCTGATGCCCTGGACATCCCGGGCAACGTGACCACCATCCAGGCCGGCGGCGTGCTCTACTCAGACGTCCGCGCAGGCGGCACCATCGGCACGATCACCTCCGGCCGCGGGCTCGCGTACCTGCCCACCGCCGACTACGCGACCGACGCGGTCATCACGGCCTCCGGACGCATCAACACCATCAACATCAACGGCGACTTCAACGGCTCGATCGTGAGCTACAGCGGCGGCATCGGCGCAGTCACCATCACCAACGGTTCGTTCCGCGCCGGGGACGCCCAGCGCCCCAACCGCATCGAGGCGCGTGACGGCGACATCACCAGCGTCCGCATCGTCAGCGGCCACCTGCTGGGCGACATCCTCGCCCCGCAGGGCAGCATCCTCACCGTCAACGTCAGCGGCGGGGCGGTCTTCGGCGATATCGGCGTGAGCCCCACGCTCTTTGCCGCGGCGCCGAGCCAGACCGGCGTGCCCCTCGCAGAGCGCCGCACGCAGCTGCCGCCCGGCGCGGCTCCGGGCAATGGCCCGGTCATCGCCGCCGGCGTCAACATCGGCACCATCACCACCACCGGCGGCCTCTACGAGGCCACCATCACCGCCGGGCGGCTCATCACCGCCATCAACGTCGGGCGCGGCATCGACAACCAGGGCGTCGCCACCGCCGTCCCGACGGTCATCACCGCGGGCGACCGCATCAACGCCATGACCGTCCAGCAGCAGGCTCGCGGCACGTTCGTCGCCGCCGGCGTCACCAGCCTGGGTGACGACATGCGGCCCGGCGGGCTCGCCGACGACGCCGACTCGGTCAAGAGCGGCACGATCGGCACGCTCAACTTCCGCGGCGGCACCGATTCGGTCATCGTGGCGGCCGGTCTCGTGGCGGGCGTCGACGGCGACTACAACACCGCCGACGACCAGTCCGCCCCGGGCGTCAGCACCATCACCTCCGTGCAGGTGGCCGGCGCCGCCAGCAACACCGTCGTCCGTACCGACAGCGGCGTTCCCAACGTCTCGGCCAACCTCAACGGCGGCACCAACAGCGTCGGCGGCCAGACGCTGCCCGTCGCCGACGGCTTCGCCTACGACCTTGCGATCCCGGGCGTGCTCGTGCCGGTGACTTCCGCCGGCATCATCGTCACCATCGGCGGCCAGCTTCGCCGCGTGACCTTCACCGGCGCCGGCACCGCCACCTACAGCGCCACCTTCAACACCGGCACCGGCGCAGGCACGCTCGTGCTGGGCAGCACCACGGCGGGCAGCACCGTCCGCATCGACGCCGCTCCTGTCGGAGCGGTCTCCATCGGCAACCTCACCGCGATCGTCGGCCGCGACGACGCGTCGCTGGGCACGCTCAACGCGACCGTCGACATCTCCGCCCTCACCACCACCCTCGACGGCTCCATCAACACCGTCACCGCCCGCAACCTGACCAACGCGCCGGTCCGCACCGGTCAGGCGATCGGCAACTTCACCGCGGGCACCGCGGGCAGCAACACGTCGCTGACCGTCGAATCGCGCGGCGCGATCAACTCGGTCCGCGTCCTCGGCGGCATCACCGCGGGCCTGGCTCCGTCGTCGATCCGCGGCCTGACGATCGGCACGCTCAACATCGGCGGCGCTCTGCAGGGCAGTGTCAGCAGCGACCGCAACATCACAACAGTCACCGTCGCCGGCCAGCTCACCAACGGGTCGGGCATCCGCGCGGGATACGACATCGGCACCGCCACCGTCGGCTCGATGGTCACCGCGACCCTCTCGGCGGGCGGCAACATCGGCAACGTCCGTGTCAACGGCAACGTCGCTGACTCGGCGATTCTCGCCGGCGTCGATCTCGGCCGCACCGCCACCTTCGGCGGCGCGGGCGTCGAGGCCGACGTGGTCAGCAACGGCAACCTCGGCAACGTCAACATCACCGGCACGTTCGCCCGCTCCGACATCGGCGCCGGCGTCTACCAGGGTGTCGACGGGTTCCTCGGCACGCAGGACGACCTCCTGGGCGAGGGCCGCTCCACGATGGGCAACGTCACCATCACCGGCGCCGCCACCGGCTCGCTGCTCAACACCGAGTCGTACCGCATCATGAGCAACGGCACCATTGGCACCGTCAAGGCCCAGAACCTGCCGTTCGCCGGCGCTCAGAACCTCGTCGTCGTCGGCAACAAGGCGGCGCCCGACGCGCTCCAGGTCACCGGCGTCAACGTCCAGTTCATCGGCGGCGTCTACTTCGCCACAATCTCCTTCAACCAGGCCGTCTCCCCCAGCACCCTCAGCGGCGCACTGAGCATCAGCGAGATCCGCGGCGCCGAGCCGATCGCGACGTTCATCGACCTGGTCGAGGGCGCCGACTACACCGTCACCTACTCCGCGGGCGCCACCAGCGCCGTCATCCAGTTCTCCGCCGACGTCACCAACCGCGACCTCGACACCGGCGGCGCCGACCCGGTCCCGGGCGTCGCGTCGAGCCCCGGTGTCTTCCGGTTCACCATCGACAACACCATCATCCGCGGCCAGACGGCGGCGACGCTGCTCGACGGCGACGGCGACGGCGTGGCCGAAACCGCCGACATCTGGTCGGACGACTTTGTGATCGGCGACGCCGGCGACCGCTTCCTGCCCAACGTGGGCCAGAACGCCGACCTCTCGGTCGTCGACTTCTACGGCCCGGTCAACCTCGACGTGGTCATGAGCCGCAACGCCACGGCGCAGGCGGACACCCCCGACATCAACAGCACCTTCCGCATCCAGGGCGTCCTGGGCGATCACCCCGACACCAGCGGGACCTTCTTTGAGCAGGGCAGCGACGCGGACGTCTACGCGGTCACCCTCCGCGCCGGTCAGATCCTCTCCACTGCCCTCAGCACCGGCGGCGGAAGCGTGTCGATCGTCGCCTGGGACCGCGGCGTGCTCGCCGACCCCACCGACGACGCGATCATCGACCTGACCCAGGCGGGCAACGGCATCAGCGCCCCGCTCACCGACGGCAACGTCCTGATGCTCGAGGACCGCCAGGTCTTTATCGTCGTCCTCAGCGTCGACCCCGCCACTTTCCTGGCGCCGCCCGGCCCGGGCCAGCCGCCGGTGATCATCGGCGACCCGCAGGGCGGCGACGCCACCGTGGTGAACCAGCCGGCCAGCGCCGCGACGGGGGCCTACACCCTCAACGTCCGCGTCGTCGACGACGGCGACAACGGGTTCGACGGCGCCAGCGAGTCCAGCAACGGCTCGAACGTCGAGACCGCGCCGCTCCCGTCTGCCTTCGCCGGGGTGGACAACACCCTCGGAACGCAGGACGACCTCGCCTCCATCACCGTCGGTGAGTTCGTGTACCGGCTCGACGCGGGCACGAACAACGTCCTCAACGGCAACGGCACGCTGGCGTCGCGCTCGGACGACCGCGTGATCGGCGTCAACCCCTACGGCACCGAGCACGTCCGCACGGCCGGCGTCGACGGCGCGTTCAACACCGCCGACGACCTCAACGCCGTCAACAGCGCCATCGGCCAGCGCGGGGCGGTCGGCGGCACGCTCATCAACGCCACCGACGTCGACGTCTTCAACCTCAACGCCGGCGCGACGATCACGGCGGGTGAGCGCTACCGCTTCACCCTCCGTGTCAGCGAGTACGGCAGCGACCTGGGCACCCTCCGCACGCCGCGGCCCACCCCGGGTGGAGGCGTCGGCGTCGCCGGCGCAGACAGCCGCGGCGAGGCGCAGTTTGCGCTCTTCGAGGTCACGCCGGGCGGCACCCTTAACTCGGGCAACCTGGTGGCGCAGGCCCCCAACCCCGAGGGTTTCCGCGCGACGGCCAACACCGTCATCGCCACCGACGGCAGCACCACCTACGGCTACGACGCCAACGGCGACTTCTACATGGAAGTCACCATCCCGCCGTCACAGGCCGACGGCACGCAGAACGGCGCCTTCGCCCTCTACGTCCAAGGCGCTCACCAGAGCAACTACACCGTCGAGATCCTCAACGTCGGCACCGGTCCCGCCGCCACGCCGCAGGGACAGAACTTCCTCATCGAAACCAACGGCGGCGTCGTCAACTGGCTCGAGGCCTTCGGGTCCACGGTCCTGGACCGCTACAGCGGCTCGGTCAACGCCAACGTCCCCGGTCTGGGCGGCCAGACCACCCGGGCCTACATCCTCGCCAATCTCATCAGCAACCTCAACAGCATCTTTACCGCCGCGGGCATCGACGTCACCGTCTCCCTGTCGTCCAACGACTTCGTCGGCGAGTCCTTCAGCACGGTCTTCCTCACCGACTCGCTCGAGCCGGCGGATCAGATCAACCAGGGTTTCTTCGGCGTCGTCGAGCGGCGTGACGTGCTCAACGCCAACCGCAACGATCAGGCGGTCGTGTTCGCCCCGGCCGTCACCGCGCTGGGCAACACCGTCGATCAGCCCGGCATCGACAGCTACATCCGGTCGCTCACCGCGGCCGTCGCGCAGCGGATGGGCGAACTGCTCGGCATCTCCTTCGCGGAGGGTGGCAGCATGGTCAGCGGCATCCCCGCCGCGGCCGGCGACCTCACCGTCGGCGACCTGGAGTTCAACGCCGCCGAGGTTCGTCTCCAGCAGGTTCTCCGCAGCAACTTCATCCTGGGCAACCAGAACGACACGCAGCTGCTCCGCCGCATCTTCCAGCTCACGACCTGAGCCACAGGACGCGTCGCAAAGGCAACCGGCAACTCACAAGCCCCCGCTCAGGCGGGGGCTTTTTTTAGGCTCAATCGAACCGCGTGCGAACTGTGCGCACCGTCAGTCTCGTTGCCTTGAGCGAGATTGGTGCAGCGTGTAAATCGAAGAGGTCACCTGCTGAACTCAGCAGGCCCCGCCGCGCCGTTCATGACGGCAGGGCATCGATCACCCGAGCGAGCCGCATAACCACGACCTCGGTCTGCTGGGTCACTTCCTTTGCCGAGCCCGTCGCCGCCTCGGCCTTGGCCGTCGCCGCGGCCAGCGCATCGGTCAGGGCGGCTCGTGAACGCTCGGCCTGCTCGCACAGTGCTCTGAGCTGTGCCGACCGCGCCTCGGCCTTCTCGCGTTCGGCGGTCAGAAGCGTCACCAGTTGCTGCAGCCGCTGAGTGTCGATAGCTGGAGCCGGGGCGGCGGCGGCCGGCGCCGGGGCGTGGACACCCGCTGTGCGGGGCTTGAACTCGATCAGTTTCGCTTCGACCTGCGCCAGCTTCCGCTCCGCGGAGCCGACCAGGTTCATCACCGCTTCGGTCGAGCCGTGCTCGGCTCGCCGCACGGTTTCTGTCGCGGCCACGGCGGCGCTGTCCAGCCGCGCCGCCAGTTCTTCGCTGCGGGCCGTCAGGGCCGCCTGGGCGCTGGCGGACGCCGCATCGATGCCGCGGCGCGTGGCCTCGGCGGACTGGGCGAGACGGTCGGCCTCTGCCAGCCGCTGGTCGATGGCCGCCAGTGCCTTGGTGACGGTGTCCGCCCGTCCCTGGTGGCGGGCCGCCGTCTCACGCAGCGCCGTCTGGGCCTGTGCCGCTTCAGCGGCCGCCGCCTTGAGCGACTCGGCCTGCTGCGCGGCCTCCTCGATCAGCCGCCGCAGTGAACCCGAGTAGTCGTTGAACGCCTCGCGATCAATCACGCGCGGAGAGAGGAAGACCTCCGTCGCCGCGTCTTTCCGGTTCATGGACGTATGAGAATCGGTCTCGAGCATGGCGCTCCGCTCCTTGCCCAGTTGCAGTGGGAACCGACTATCGGCAACCCTTGCGCGGTCGGTGCAGATTCGGCGCTGGCGCGACGCTCTGCTTCAGCGCGGTTTGGCCGGTCCTGCGGGAAGCCGATCCGGCCGGACGCGGAACCTTCCGGCCACGATGCGGGCCTGCGGGTGCAGGTCGAGTTTCGCCGTCTGCAGGTCGCCCCGCCAGACCGCGTCCGGTCCCATGATGACCATCGGCGCGGCCGCCTGTCCGGTACGGACCTCCCCCTCCACCAGCAGCCCCATGCCCGCCTTGAGGACCTCCACTTGGAAGCGTCCACCCCGCCGGACGACCACCGACCCGCACGTCTCCACCCGTCCCTGGATTTGCGAGCCGGTGACGATCACGTCGTCCACCCGCACCCGCTTGTAGCAGAGCGGGCAGGTGAGCACCTGCGCTGCGCCCGGCACAACAAAAGGCCCGGCGCAGTGCACGCACCGCACCGTGCGATCGGCGGTGAGGGAGAAGAGCTTCGACGGGCTAAACCAGCTGAGCCAGGACATAGAGTGGGGGCGTCGGGCGGGCGGTCACTATCGGAGCGGGCACGCACCGCTCGGTAGCAGCGCGCGTGCCGGGCGAATCGGGCACTTTGTGCGCAGGTCTCCGCGTCCTGCATCATCCGTCCGCTCTAAAAGAGACAAAGCCCGGCGTCGTCGCCGGGCCTTGTCAGGAAGGAGAACAGGAGAGGAGCGGACTTCGTCGCGTTCAGTAAGCGGTTGTTAGCCGCTCACTCGCCGACGGCGGTCTTCGCTTTGGTGAAACCGGCCAGCTTGGCCTCCAGCCCGGCGAGCGTGGCCTCCAGGCCGTTCTCGCTGGTGCCGCCGAGCTTCATGCGGGGCTTGCCGTTGGTGGTCGGGGCGATTTCGTCCATCTTGGCGTTGCGCACGGCCTCGGTGCCGACGGAGCAGTTGCCGCTGAACGATGCACCCTCCGCGACGATCAGCTTTGCGGCCGTGATATCGCCCTTGATGCGGGCGGAGGTGTTCAGCTCCAGGCGTTCGCGGGCCAGCACATTCCCCTCGACGGTGCCGTCGACGGTGATCGCCGCACCCTCGACCGACGACTTGCAGATCGCGCCCTCGCCGATGTGGAGGCGGCCCTGGCTGAGCACCTTGCCCTCGACGGTGCCGAGGATCAGGCCGGCGTTCTGGATGATGATCTCGCCGCGGACCTGGGTGTCGGCGCTGATAATGGTCATCTGGGGGGCTGCGTCGGACATTGCTGACTCCTGGTGTCGTTGGGCGGCCGGTCGGCCGGCGGTGGTGAGTGCGGGGCTGGAGAGACAGGGATTATGAGCCGCGCGGGAGAAACGGGCGCGTTCCTTGCGCGTTCCGCCCGTATTTATCGGCACCGCCGCTCGGTCACTTGGGTTTTTCCGCCAATCACTGCTGCGAGGGTCGGGGGGTGTTCGTTCAAGGGGTGACCCCGGGCGCGGCGTAGACTGACAGCGATGCCGCGCCGCCCCTCCAAAGCCTCCTCCGTGCCACCACCTCCTCCGGGCGTCGTTCGGCTGCAGAGGCTGATGGCCGACTCCGGCGTTGCGGCGCGACGCGTCTGCGAGCGCATGATCGAGGAGGGGCGGGTGGAGGTGAACGGCGAGGTCGTCACGCGCCTGCCGGTCTTCGTCGACCCGTTCAAGGACAAGATCACTGTGGACGGGCGGGAGCTCGCCCGCGCCCGCAGGCGAAGCGAGGCGGCGGTCCGGGCCGGGGGCCGACCGGAGATGACGCGACTGGTGTACGTCATGGTCAACAAGCCCGCGCGCGTGCTGACCGCCGTGAGCGACCCCAACGGGCGGGCCACCATTACCGAGCTTGTGAAGTACCCCACGCCGGTGCGGCTGTTCCCGGTGGGCCGGCTGGAGTGGGAGGCGCAGGGGCTGGTGCTGATGACCAACGACGGCGAACTCGCCAACCGACTGACGCACCCGCGGTACGGCGTGGACCGCGTCTTTGAATTGCAGACCAAGGGGTTCATCGAGCCGGGGTTTGTTGCGGACCTTGAGAAGGGGATCAACCTCAAGGCGCAGCGGGCGGCGCGGGAGGCCGGGAAGCGGGCTTCCCCGATCGCCGTCACGATGGGCGGCCGCACGTACGGCGACGACCGCGCTGCGCCCAAGACGTCGTTGCTGGTGACGGTG
>DASPMT010000384.1:0-10211 GCA_035626935.1 Phycisphaerales bacterium
CGCCGCGATCCCGAAGTCGGCGACCTTCGCGCGCCCGGCATCGTCCAACAGGACATTGGCTGGTTTCAGGTCCGAGTGCACGAGTCCGGCGGCGTGCGCGGCCTGCACACCCCGCGCGATCTGGGCGACGATCTCAACCGCCTGGCGCACGGGGACGCGCTTGGCGTGCATCTCGAACCAGGTCTGCAGGTCACCCCCCTTCACCAGTTCGTACACGATGAAGGGAGCGTCGGTCAACTCCCCGCCGCGGTCCAGCACGCGGACGACCGATGAATGATCGACGCGTCGCGCCTTGGT
Organism: Phycisphaerales bacterium; assembly: GCA_035626935.1. Taxonomy (GTDB): domain Bacteria; phylum Planctomycetota; class Phycisphaerae; order Phycisphaerales; family UBA1924; genus JAJTGZ01. The sequence goes on from DASPMT010000384.1 coordinate 298, forward strand.
CGCCTCTTCCGTCAGCCGGCGCGCCAGCCAGCGGTCCGCCCGACGGGAGGCAAGGACCTTGATGGCCACCTCGGCGGGCCGGTCGGGTTCGGAGAGATGCCGGTCGATGGCGGCGTAGACGGTTCCGCTGGCGCCGATCCCGATCAATCGGTTGAGGGTGTACCGCTCGCGGCCGTCGAAGAGCAAAGGTCCGAAGTCCCGCGGCAGCCCGGCCAGCGGCTCGGGCCTGTCGGGCGTGCGGACCTGCTGGGTCGTCAGCAGCCCGCCGTCAAGGCTGAGGGCGTCGAGGATCGCGGCGCGCAGGCGCGGGTACGCGGTGGCCACGCGGTCGGCGTCGGCCGGCTCAGGCCGCTGAGCGCCCCGGGCGCGAGCGGCCGAGCGCAGGGCGATGTCCAGGGCAGCGTCCAGCGGGACCGGGCGCCGCTCAAGGTCGGGCACCGCTCGCATGTAGCGTTCGAGGGACACGTGAGCGCCCTCTTCCAGCAACGTCCGGCCGTCGGCCTCGATCGCGTCGGCGAGGAGGTCGTCGTCGGCGGCGTCTTCTCGCCCCGGCGCAAAGGGTTTCACCGGCGTCACGCGGGCTCCTCGCCGAAGCGGCTCCGCAGGCGGCTGCGCGTGCGCGACCAGCGCGTGCGGACGACATCCACCGTGAGCCCAAGCTCTGTCGCGATCGCTTCGCTGGAGAGGTTCATCGCCCACAGCCGCGCGATCTGACGGTCGATCGGCTGGGACACGCACTCAAGCAGCTCTTCGAAGTCTTCGTTCGGTTCGAGCGTCACGCCGGCGCCACGCTCGGCGCGATCGAAGCGGCCGGCGGTCTCGTGCGCAAGCCCGCTGAGCTCCTCTTCGCTCTGCTCCAAGGCGCGGCAGATCTTCGCCTTCTCGGCGATCGAGTGGGTCGCGATGGTCTGGATGAGGCTCCAGAATTCGCCCTCGCTCCTGGGCTCGAACCGCTTCTGGTGGACGTACCGGTCCAGCCTTCGGCTGAGCGTGGAGAGGATGTCCTGCGAATCGAACAGGCGCCTCATCGAGAAGGCCATCTTGCCGCGCACGCGCCGGCGGATCTGCGGGCCGAACCGCATGATGAACTCGGCGGCGGCCTCACGCTCACCGTTGCCCATCGCCTCCAGCAGCGCCTGCACGCTGCGGGGTTCCAGGAACTGATTCGTCGTGGTCGTGCCGGCGGCTGACATCGTTAGGCCTCAGCGGTTTGGGTCCGCGAACTCCGGAAAGTAGCGGGGCGGGGAGGGCCACAAAACCGCCTCGCGAAATTCTTTTGGAATTGTGTCATTCCGAGCGCGCACGGCTCGCTTCCCAATGGGACAGACACCAGTTCCACTGGAGGCATGATATGCGAAAGAGCCGTTTTTGTGCACCCCTGCTGGGGTTGCTGGTAGCTGCCGCACCCCTTTCAGGCGGGCTGGCACAGCCTGCCGTCGCCAAGGAGGATCTGGTAACCGCGTCCTCGGCCCTCAGCCAGCCGCTCCCCCCCGCGGATGACTGGGAAACGTACATCCAGGAGCTGATCCGCCGCCTTCGTGAGAAGATGGGGGATCCTGACGCCAACACGCCTGTACCGGTCAAGACCGGTGCGGTCGCTCTGCAAGGGTGGTTCAACGAGCACGGATTGCCGCCCGGCCTTACCGCACGCGACCTGGAAGAGATGTCGGCGGCCGCCACTGACCTGGCGAACTGTGCCGAATTGGATCCCGCGCCGCCCGAGGACACCAGCTTTGCCTTGGTTGTCATGCTGCACGACCTCGGTAAGCAGATCGGAGCGGCTTTGAACGACTATTGACACCCTTGGCCCCCCTTCTCCGCGGGGTGAGGGCACTCACTCACCTCCTCACCACCACGATCAGCGGGCGGAGCACACCCAGCCGCAAAACCGCCGTGGCGCGAGAGAAGGGGGCCACTTCATCAGTCCCGGGTCCCCCGAAAGGGGGGCCCGGGGCCTTTCCCACTCGTGCCGCACCCCGTGCAAGGACTCCAACGCATGGCCCACCAGCTCGATCCGCCCCGCATCACGGCCACCGCGATCACTCTTAACACCCATCACGTCAATATCATCGACCCCGCCGGCCAGCCCATGAAGACGTTCCCGATGGGCGCTTCGGTGCTGGAGGTGTGGGCGGCTCACGTTCCCGCAGGCGTGCCGGTCGAGCGCGCATACGCGTCGTTCTCGTGGATGAAGCCGTCCGCCTCGCTTCCCGTCGTGGTCACCGTGTCGTCGGTTACCGGTCGCGACCCGCTGCGCGGCGGGCCCGGCCGGTGGCACTTGTTCTACAAGGCGCGCTGGGTGCGCGACGGCGGCGCCGTCTCGGCGTGGTCGAACGTTGTGGTCGCCGGTGACGAGCAGGGAGCGCCCGAGCAGAGGGCGAGTTCGTCGGGCGGCCCGGCCCCGATCTGATACGCTTTGCGCGTGAGCAAGGTGAAAGAGGTGTTCGCCTGCACGGCCTGCGGGTCGGTGCAGACACGTTGGCTCGGCAAGTGCCCCGACTGCGGGGCCTGGGACACCCTCCAGGCGGAGCGCATCGAGAGCAAGGTGAAGGTCGATCCGCGCGCGGCGGCGGGATCGTGGTCCGCCGACAGCGCTGCGCCGGCGGAAACGGCGCGCAACCCGGCCCGCCCCATCAACGAGGTCGATCCGGCCGGCGTTTCTGCGTCCAGCCGGATCATCACCGGCATCGGCGAGCTCGACCGCGTGCTCGGCGGCGGGCTGGTTCCCGGCTCTGCGGTGCTGGTCGGCGGGGACCCGGGCATCGGCAAGAGCACGCTGCTGCTACAGGCAGCCGGGGCGCTTGCGTCGCGCGGCACGCGGGTGCTGTACGTGTCGAGCGAAGAGTCGGCCGAACAGGTGCGGCTCCGCGCGCGCCGCCTGGGGGCGGCCGATCAACCCGAGCTGTTCGTCCTCAGCGACAGCTCGCTCTCGCGCATCACCGAACAGGCTTCGAGGGCGCTCGGTGACAGGCCCGAGGCGCCCCCGCCCGTGCTGATCATCGACTCGATCCAGATGATCTACAAGGCGGACCTTGACGCTTTCCCCGGCACGCTCACGCAGCTCCGTCGCTGTACGGCCGAGCTCGTCTTCATGGCCAAGGCGACCGGCGCGACGGTGATCATGGTCGGGCACGTCACCAAGGACGGAGTGCTGGCCGGACCGCGGATGCTGGAGCACCTGGTTGACGCGGTGCTCTACTTCGAGGGCGACCGCTACCACGCCCACCGCGTGGTCCGGGCGGTAAAGAACCGTTTCGGCAGCACGCTGGAGCTGGGGCTGTTTGAGATGACCGGCGAAGGGCTGCGCGAGGCGCCGGCTGGCGCGCTGATCGCCGCGGCCGGCGCGGACCAGCCGGCTCGGCCGGGCACCGTCGTCTGCCCGGTGTTGACCGGCACACGCACGCTGCTGGTGGAGATTCAAGCGCTCACCGCCACGGGGTTTCCCGGCGCTGCGAAACGCAAGTCGTCGGGGCTGGACGCCAGCCGGCTGGCGATGCTGATCGCGGTGCTGGAGCAGCACGCGGGCCTCCGCCTTGCGGACCGTGACATCTTCGCGTCGGCCGTCGGCGGCGTGAAGGTAGCGGAGCCCGCCGTGGACCTTGCCCTGCTGCTCGCGATCGCCGGCGCCCACTACAAGCGCGCCACACCCAGGAGCACGGCGGTCGTCGGCGAGGTGGGGCTTGGGGGAGAGGTACGCCCGGTCGCTCAGCTCGACGCGCGTATCACCGAGGCGGCACGCCTGGGTTTCGCGACGCTCATTGTTCCCAAGGGGCGCACAGCGAAGCCACCTAAGGGCACACGTGCGGAACTCATCCAGGTGGCGACGGTCGGTCAGGCGATGGACCATCTGTCGTGAGCCAGGCCGGGGCGTGACGCTCGGCTACCAACCAGTCCGGCAGCGGGTGAGGCTTCCCGGACCGGTCAACGGCCGCGAGAGTCGTCGCCGCCACCGCCAGCAACTGCGGCTGGGCCGGCGCACCGCCCCCGGTAGGCCAGCCCGCGGCGGGCTCGAGCAGCGAGATTTCATAGGCGTGGTCGAGCTTGACGCGGGAACCGCCGGTAACCGTGGTCCGCACGCGGATCAGGTCGTCGTAACGGATCGCCCTGCGATAGCGGACTTCGAGCTTGACGATCACAAGCAGGACACCGTACGACTCGAGTTTCGCGTAGGTAAGCCCGCAGTCGCGCAGCAGCTCGGTCCGTCCGATCTCAAGCCAGGGGACGTAGCTGGCGTGGTGGGCGACGCCCATCGGGTCGCACTCGCAGTAGCGCGGCCGCAGCGTGATCTCTCCCGAGAGAGCCGGCGGGCGAGGAGGGCGGGGCAGGCTTGCGAACGGCTCGCTCATCCGGTGAGTCTACGGTTGCGGCCACCCGAAGCGAGCGACGAATCGACCACCCCCCACCGCAAGCAGACGTTCCCGCCGGCCACTCCACGGCGCCAACCGTCGTCGTCCGCCGCTGGGCGACAACCGACGCGGTTGCGCCGATCACCGCGCTGCTCCACCGCGCCTACGCGAAGCAGATGGAGATGGGCCTGCGCCCGCTCGCCGGGCGTCAGGACGACGCCGTGACGCTTCGCCGCCTCTCCAGCGGCGAGAGCTTCGTCGCCGAATGGGAGGGCGCGGTCCGGGGCGTGATCATCCTCAACGAGCAGGAGCCGGACGAAGGGCCGGACTGGTTTCACCGGGCGCGCACCTGCTCGTTCAGCCAATTCGCCGTGGAGCCATTGCTGCAGAGCAAGGGGATCGGGCGCGCGCTGCTGAGCGCCGTGGAACGTCGGGCCGCGGAGCTGGGGAACGACGAGCTCGCCCTGAGCATGGCCGAGCCGGACCACGCCCTGCGCGACTACTACCTCAAGCGCGGCTTCCGCGTGGTGGGGACCTGGAAGTGGCCCTACACCAATTACACCAGCCTGATCATGAGCAGGCGGCTCAACGACGTGCGGCCATCGTGAGGAGCGGAGCCCGATTCCGGCAGGCCTGTCTCTCTCAGATTCAGTCAATGCCGCGAGCCGAAAGGCTCACCACCCGGAAGATCGCGCCTCCGGCAAGAGCCGCGGCTGCAACCCCAAGTGTCCAGCCGGTGATCAGCAGAATCAGGTACCAGCCCACCCGCACACCGCCGCGTGCGTGCCGTCGGGTGACCGTCCAAGCGTGCGTCACCGGCCAGATGAGCGTCATGCCGAAGGCGACGACGGCGGTGAAGAGGAATGCGCCCCACAACAGGCCCGCGGCGGCTCCGTTAAGCTCCACCGCCGCTTCAAGCGCGATCAGGCCCGCGATCAGCACAAGCACGCCCAGAACCGCCGCCTGCGCGCGGATCAGGTCCCACGCGACTGCGGCCACGCACGGCCAGGGTGCTACCGAGTCGACGCTGTCTGCGCAGCAGCCGCACTCCGGGCAGCGGACGGTCGGGTCCACCGTCACCAGCGAGGTGAGGTCGTAGCCGCAATGGCCGCAGTCCACACGGGGCATGGCTGACGAAGGCTAGCGGCTCACCGCCCCTTGCTGTCGCCGCGCGCGAAGATGCTCGCCACGTAGTTCAGCACGTCGGTCGCGCTGGTGTGGTTGTAGCCGAACTGCTTGATCATCCGCTGCTTGACGATATCGATCTTCTGCTGCGTCTCGTCGTCGACGACGCTGCTGACCATGTTCTTGAGCTTGATGGTGTCGCGGCTGTCCTCGAAGAGCTTCAGCTCAAGCGCCCGGTAAAGCCGGGCGTTGGTGTTGTAGTCGAACCGCTTGCCGTCCAGCGACAGGGCCGCGATGTAGTTCATGATCTCGTGACGGAAGTCGTCCTTGCGGCTCTCGGGCACGTCGATCTTCTCCTCGATGCTCCGCATGAGGCGCTCGTCGGGCTCCTCGTCCCGCCCGGTGTACTTGTTTTTGACGCGCTCCTTCTGCGTGTAGGCCCGCAGGCTCTCAATGTAGTTGGCGCACAGGCGCTTGATGGCGTCCTCGTCGCTGCTGATGGCGCGCTGCACCTCCCCCTTGATGATGTCCTCGTACTCCTCCTTCACCACCGCCAGCAGCTCCTTGAACCGCTTGCGGAGGTTGTCGTCAGCGATGAGCGAGTGGGCGGCGAGCCCCGCCTCGAGCTCGTTGAGCACCATGAAGGGGTTGACGCACTGGTCCTCGATTGCCTGCCTGCTCACCAGCGCGTTGGAGATCTTGTCCTGCACATAGCGCGGGCTGATGCCCGACATCCCCTCGCGCGACGACTCCTCCTTGAGCTCCTTCACGCTCTCCTCGGTGAAGCCCGGCAGCGCCCGCCCGTTGTAGAGCTTGAGCTTCTGCAGCAGCGTCAGGCCCGCCTTCTTCGGCTCCTCCAGGCGCGAGAGCACGGCCCACATCGCGGCCACCTCCAGCGTGTGCGGCGCGACGTGCATGTTCCGCGTCTTGGTCGGGCCGAAGTCCTTCTGGTAGATCTTGATCTCGTCGTCGAGCCGGATGTTGTACGGCACGTCGATCTTGATCGTGCGGTCGCGGAACGCCTCCATCATCTCGTTGTTCTGCAGCCGCTTGTACTCGGGCTCGTTGGTGTGCCCGATGATCACCTCGTCGATGTGCGTCTGCGCGAACTTCTTGGGCTTGATCAGGTGCTCCTGGCTGGCGCCGAGCAGGTCGTACAGGAACGCCACGTCGAGTTTGAGCACCTCGATGAACTCGCACACGCCGCGGTTGGCGATGTTCAGCTCGCCGTCGAAGTTGAACGCGCGCGGGTCGCTGTCAGAGCCGAACTGGGCGATCTTGCGGTAGTTGATGTCGCCGGTCAGCTCCGTGCTGTCCTGGTTCTTCTCGTCCTTGGGCTGGAAGGTGCCGATGCCGATGCGGTCCTTCTCGCTCAGCACGATGCGGCGCACCTTCACGTGCTCCATCACCTTACGCCAGTCGCCGCCGTAGTGGGCCATCAGGTCGCCGTGCACCTTGCGGCAGAAGGGGTCGAGCTCGCCGGCGAGCTTGAGCTTGCCGCCGCCGTGCAACGGCTTGTAGACCTCGTTGAGCCGGGCCATCAGGTCGCCGCGGGCCTCCCTGGGCACAAGCAGCAGCGGCTCCTCGTGCATGGGGCAGGCGAACTCGTGCGTCCTGGCCGTCGGCCCGCAGTGCTCGTCGAGCATCCACGAGAACGAGTAGAGCGCCCCCTCGTCGGTCTTGCTGTAGTGCTCCAGCCCTTTCTTCAGCAGTCGCGCAATTGTGCTCTTGCTGCTGCCTACCGGTCCGTGCAGCAGCAAGATGCGCTTGTCCGTGCCGTACCCCTCCGCCGCCGACCGCAGGAAGTCGACAAACTGCATCAGCGCCAGGTCGAGCCCGAAGATCGCGTCGGCCCCCGCCTCGAACGGGTCGGAGAAGAAGTGGTAGCGGATCGCGTCCTTCTTGAAGACGCGGTACCGCTCCATCCCCTGGCTCATTACCGCGTCGTACGCGCGCTGGTACGCGTTCCGCACCACGCCCGGCTGGCGCTCCACGATCTCCAGGTAGTCAAAGAACGTCCCCGACCAGTGCACGTGCCCGAACGCCCCGCGGTCCACCCGCGCGTCGATCAGGCTCGCCAGCTCGCTCCCCTTGGTCGCTTCGAGCGCCGCGCGGAGTTCCGCCCGTCCGCCCGCGTCTGACGAGGTGGAGGCCGTCCCGGACTGCAACCGTGCGCTGAACTCGGGGGTCATGGGTGTTCCTCACGCGTCGCGCCCCGGGCGCACATCCCCGCGGCCACGCAGACGCTCTGTGCGAGCAACACGACACCGGCGCGATCGAGCGGCGGTGCGCAACGCGTACCCATCCACCTCGGTTTATCGACCTTCCCCGGCCCCGGCACAAGTGCCTCCGGGCCTTCATCTATTCGATACTCGATACGCACGCGGTCTGGTTCGGATCACCCGATCGGGACTGATAACGGCTTTGGCCTCCACGCCTGACCCCCGATCGGGCTCGCCGTGAACTACCGTTAGGCGGATGTCATTCGGCCTCTCAAACACCAAGGACCTTGACCCGGGACGTGTCGGCGTAGACGTCGCGGCGATCCCGCCTCTCCCCGACGACATCCTGCAGCGCCGCGGCGCCGGGCACGTGCCGATCCACACATGGTTCGCGGACCCTTCGCGCCCTCTGGAGATCGAGATCGGATCGGGCAAGGGGACATTCCTGGTGCAGCAGGCACCGACGCAGCCGGAGACGAACTTCCTCGGCATCGAGTATGCCCACGACTTCTATCTCTACGCCGCCGACCGGATCCGGCGTGCGGCGATCCCCAACGTCCGCATGCTCTGCATCGACGCGGCCGATTTCGTCCACTGGCGCGTGCCGGACCAGGCCGCGTCGGTCGTCCACCTCTATTTCGCGGACCCTTGGCCTAAGGCGCGGCACCACCGTCGGCGGATGGTTCAGGACCGCTTTCTTCAAGACTGCCTCCGCGTGCTGAAGCCCGGTGGCGAACTGCGCATCGTCACCGACCACCCTGACTACTGGGCGTGGATGGAGGAGCACTTCGCTCGGTGGACGACGCCGCGCGGCCCGTACGTGCGCGTGCCGTTTCTGTCCCCTCCCACCGCCCGCGATGGCGAGGTGGTCGGGACAAATTTCGAGCGAAAGTACAGGGTCGAGGGGCGAGACTTCCACGCCGTAACGCTCATCGCACCACGCTGACAAATCCTGCACGCACCGCCGCACGCGTTTTCCGTAAGTGTGAGCGTCTACTTCAGGGGGCCGGGCGATTGCCCAAACGGGTGTGTCCGGTACGGCCAAGGGTGGGTCTGGCACTGAACGGCCAGACAGGCCTCAGACGGACCAGTGCTGGGCCGATAGCTCAAGGGTGAAGCGTTCGGGTGTCATCGGACTTCTTGTTCCTCAAGCCACACGACCCGCCGACGGACAGCCACGGCGTAGCGCTCATCCGAGCCGCCTCGCCGTCGCGATTGCCGCCTGGTGCGTCGTGGTGGCGGCGTGTTCAACTGCCCTTCACTTGTGGTCCCGTCAGCCGGGCGGGAGCACGTCAGCGCCCGCCGTTCTCCCCGCCTCACTGCAGAGCTACCAGACCTCCGGGCGGCCGACGCTGCTGGTTGCGGTCCATCCTCGCTGCCCCTGCTCACGCGCCACGGTGGCCAACCTCGAGCGAGCGTTCTGTGCGCCGCAGCGCCGGTGCCCGATCGTCGCGTTCGTCTATGCGCCGCAGGACCACGCCGCAGGCTGGAGCGACACGGACCTTGTCGATCGGCTCGCAACCCTGCCCGGACTGTCGATGGTGGTAGACCCGGGCGGTGCGGCTGCAGCCGGGTTGGGAATGTCCACCAGCGGCCACGTTGTGCTCTACGACCGCGATGGGCGCCTCGCGTTCACCGGAGGAGTGACCCCTTCTCGCGGTGAAGAAGGCGACTGTCTGGCGCTCGACGCGCTGATCGATGCCCTCGCCCCCGGTGACAAGCCTGCCGCAGCACAGTCAGGCGCGGTGAGCGCCAGTGTGTTCGGCTGTCCGTTGTGCAACGATACGAACCCGCCAGGCTGCTCCCCCGTTGCGGAGGGTCGCCGGTGATCGAGCACTCACCCGAGATTCGCCGGCGCGCCCAGGAGCACTTTGAACGCTCCCAGCAGGCGTCTAATGCGTTCACCGACCGGCTCTTCTCCGTGCTGATGCTCGTGCAGTGGGCGGGCTCAGTCGGCGCAGCGCTCTGGTTCTCCCCCTCGACGTGGGAAGGGGCCCGATCGTCGGTGCACCCGCACGTCTGGTGGGCCCTTTGCCTGGGCGGCGCGCTGGCGCTCATGCCCGTCGCCTTGACGCTCCTGCGCCCGGGCTCGCTGACCACGCGCCTGGTGATCGCGGCGGCGCAGTCGTGCTTCTCGGCGCTGCTTATCCACCTCACCGGTGGTCGTATCGAGACCCACTTTCACGTCTTCGGATCCCTCGCCTTCCTCGCGTTCTACCGC
>DASPMT010000385.1:0-10965 GCA_035626935.1 Phycisphaerales bacterium
GGAGTCCTTCTTTTCAGCGTTGGGATTGCGTGTGAAGGGCGCCACCTTTCTCGATTGCTTCGCCGGGTCGGGGGCGATCGGGCTCGAGGCGCTTTCGCGAGGGGCGGTATCGTGCCTGTTTGTTGAAAAGGACCGGCACAGCGCGGACATCCTCCAGAAAAACATCGACTTGCTCGGCGACAGCTGCCGCGAGCGGAGCACCCTGGTGCGCGGTGATGCGCTCGGCCTGAGCGTCGTTGCGCGCTGCCCCCGCCCGCTGGACCTGGCGTTCTTCGATCCGCCGTACCCGCTTATCCGCACCCGCCTGGGATGGGAGCGGGTGGTGCGGCAGTGCTCGGCGGTGGCGGCGCTGCTGGCCGACGACGGGTTCCTCATGCTCCGCACCCCGCTGCCGCACATGATCGAGGAGGACGCCGCCGTCGGCGCCGACGGCGCTGGAGCCGACCAACTCAAGGCGCGGCGCTTCCGTAAGCACGAGAAGCCGCGAGCCGACGGCCGCGGCAAGGGGAAATGGGACAAAGGGGCGGAGGAGCGGCGCGCGACAGGCAAGGGGGGAAAGGGGCTGGTGATCGGCGGTGAACGGGTCGAACCGTTGAGCGATGAAGAGCTTGAGTCACTCGCCGGCGGCGGAGGGAGCGGCGGCCCAGACGATCCCGGCGTCGTGCGCACAATCGCTGACTGGTCGATCCCCGGCGCCCGCGGTCCGGAGACGCACGAGTACGGATCGACGGCCGTCCACTTCTACATGAAGCGGCAAGAGGCGGAGGGAGGGGGCGGCGGATGAAGAAGGGCGCCGCGCCATCAGCAGCCGCTGCCCCGACACTGTTCGGTGCGCCCGATCACTCTGCCGCGTCAGCTGGGTCCCGGCGGGGGGCGGGTGGAGCGCAGCGCCCGGCAGGCAAGGCTCCCCGTGCCGCCGCCGGATCGACTCCTTTTGATGTCCTTCACGGGCTGAACGCGGCGCAATCGGCTGCGGTCACGCACGGCGGGGCCGGGGCCGAAGGCCCGCTGGTCGTGCTGGCCGGACCGGGCACGGGCAAGACCAAGTTGATCGTGCACCGCGTCGCCCACATGATCCTGGAGAAGGGCGTCAGGCCCGAGCAGATCGTCGCGCTCACGTTCACGGTGAAAGCGTGCGAACAGCTCCGGCAGCGGGTCGGCGCGCTGCTTGGTGAGGCAGGACCGAGCGAGGCGCCCAAGGCGAACCTGGTCAACATCCACACCTACCACGGGCTTGGTCACCGGCTGGTGCGGCGGTTTGCCGACCGCATGGGCCTCCCGTCCGCCGGGCGGATCGAGCTGATCGACAGCGCCCAGCGCCGCCGGCTGGTCCGCAGCCTCATCGCGCAGGACGGGCACATGCGTTCGATGCTCGGGCGCGGCGTCGATGCCGCGGCCGCGGCGGCCATGGAGACGATCGACGCGCTCAGTGATTACGCCATTGACCCGGCTGGGGCCCAGGATTGGGCGGCGAGGTGGGGCGCCGGCCTCACCGAGAACGTCCGCGGCCTGGACCGGGCCGCGCTCGCCCACGCGAAAGCTGAGCAACTGATCTTCGCTGAGACGGCTCGGCTCTACAGCGCCTGCCAGGCCGAGCAGCGACGGCGCGGCTGGCTCTCCTTCGGGGACCTGATCACCTGGCCGCTCGCGCTGTTGAGGGGCGACGCGCTCGCGCGGGACCTGGTAAGAGGCGAACTCCGCCACGGGGTGGTTGACGAGTTCCAGGACGTCAACCAGGCGACGATCGCGCTGCTGGAAGCGGTTTTCCCGCCGGAACACAGCCCCGACCTCTGCGTCGTCGGTGACGACGACCAGGCGATCTACGCCTTCCGCGGCGCGGACGACCGCGCGTTCGCGAAGTTCGTCGAGCGCTGGCCGGGGGCCTCGATCATCAAGCTGGAGGAGAACTACCGCAGCGACGACGCCGTTATCACGCTGGCCAACGCCACGATCGGCAACGCGGAGGTGCGGTTCGACCGTACCAAGGTCATCCGGCGGGCCGAGGCTAAGGCGGCGCACCCTCCAGCGCCCGGAGCGGCCACGGTCGCGGTGCTCACCGGCCGCTCCGCGGACAACGGCGAGCCGATCACGGCCATGCTCCTGAACCGGCGTGAGGCGGAGCCGGAGCTGAACTGGTCGCGCATCGCCGTTGTGGGGCGCAACCACGCCGAGCTTGATCGCGTGCAGCTGGCGCTGCAGGCGGAAGGGATCCCTGTCAACCGCGTCGGCGGACGGGGCAACGCCGCGCTCGACGACGCGGGCGTGAAGGACCTGATGGCGTGGGCACGGGTGCTGGTCAACCCGCTCGACCTGGAGCACGCCCGGCGGCTGCTGCTGCGCCCGCCGGTGTCGATGAGCGGCCCGCGTCTGATCGGGTTGCTGACGCGGTACAAGAACGCTCGGTCCAGGTTCGAAGCCGGCGACGGCGAAGCCCCGGGTGCGGACGGGTTCTTCTCATGGGCCGCGGCGGAGTGCCCCGAGCACGCGCCCCTGCAGAACCTTGTCAGGGTCTTCGGCGAGTTCCGCGAGCGACTGGCGGGCTCGCCGGCGGCGGAACTGCTGTTTGACCTCGCCCTCCGCGTTGACGTCGTGCACACCGACCTTCTCCCGGGGGCGCAGCGCGCCGCCCGGCTCGTCGCGGTGGTCAGCCTGCTGCGGTTCGTCTTCGCGCGCCAGAAACGGCTGGATGAGCCGGGCGACCTCGCGGCGTTCCTCGCCTATTTTGACGACCTGGACCTCAAGGAGCAGGAGGGGCTCGGCGAGGGGCAGCGCATCGACGGCGCCGACCCGGAGTTCGCCGAGGCCGATGGGGGCGACGACGCCGGCGTGGTACTGATCACGGCCCACGCCGCAAAGGGTCTGGAGTTCGACACGGTGTATGTTCCGAAGGTCGCGCCCGGGCTGGGGTACCCGAGTTCGCGTTCGCGCGACCCGCGTCTTCCGCAGGACTTGCTCGAGGAGCACGGCACAACGGGGGACGTCAAGGTGCGCCAGCTCGCGGAAGAGCGGCGGTTGTTCTATGTCGCGTGCACCCGCGCCGAGCGGCGGCTGGTGCTGATTGGGAACATCCCCAAGAGCAAGAGCGCAAGCACCAATTTTCTCGCCGAGCTGCTCAACGCCCGGCCCCACCTCCCGCGACTCGAGCGGACGGACTACGAGTCGGTCGTCGGCGGTCTGCGCCCGGTCGAGGACTCGTCGGTCGCGCGTGAGCTGCGAGAGTCCCGCCTCCGAAAGGACCGCGACGCGACACGCGACGAGCTTGCGGCGCAGGCGCGCGCCCAGGCGGCGGGCGCACTGGAGCGGGCGTTCCGGTCGGCGGTGACCGCGAAAGAGCTCGCGGAGGTCGACTCCGCGCTCGCCGACGCCGCGCGGACGCTCGCGATCATCGCCGAGGCCCACGCCAGCGAGCGCGCACCCGGATGGGTGGAGGGTGACGCAGCGCTGCGGGCCCGCGCGGGCGCGGTGGTCGCAGCCGTGAAAACCGGCGTCGAGTCGTCGTCGGAGGGCGAGCCGTCGGTGGTGCAGCCCGTGCGCGGGCCGCTGACGGTCAGCTTCACGCAGATCAACGACTTTGAGCGGTGCCCCGGCTGCTGGTATGTCAAGCACCGGCTGAAGCTGGAGGGAACACCGAGCGACGAGGCCGGGCTGGGCGTGGTCGTGCACGACGCGCTGTGCGAGTTCTACGGGCAGTGGGCCGCGATCGACGCCGAAGGGGACGGACGCCCCCTGCCGGATACGAGGCGTTTGCTGGAGATCGGCAGGCGGAAGTACCTCGCGGCCGTAAAGGGAGAGGTCGATCGCCAGACGCTCGAACGCATCGGCCACATGCTTCAGACGGCGCACGAAAAGCTCCACGGGCGCGACGGGAACCCGGTCCAGATCATCGAGCGCCCGGAGTTCACGGTGCGGTTGACGATCCCTTCAAAGGTCCCCGGGGGGGGCCACGCTGTCTACGCAAAGGTCGACAGGATCGAGCGGCTCCCCGACGGCACGGTGCGCATCGTCGACTACAAGACCGGGCAGGATTGGAAGAAGTACCGCGAGCCGGAGAGCGACGATCTGCAGATGGGGATTTACACGCTGGCGTTGGACGAGGTGATGGGCGGCGGGAGCCCGTTGCGCGGTGTCGCCGAGTACTGGCTGCTGGCGACGGGCGAAGTCGGTGTGCTTCCGCTGGAGAACCTGAAGCGCGACCGCGTTCTCGCCCGGATCAACAGGGCGATCGACGGGATGCTCAGCGGGGAATACCCCAGCGGACGCGACTGTCACGAAGGGCTCTGCCGGCTCCTGCGGCCGGGCTTGGTGGTGGACCCGTGAGGCGGGTTCCGCATCCACAACGGCCGGACGCGGTATCACTCGTTGTGCTGCTCTGCGCGGCCGTTGTATTGGCGTTGCTGCTCAGCCCGGTCGCGGTGGCCTCTCAACCCGCCGCGGAAGCGGGGGTTGCGCAAGTCCATCGCGTCGCGGTCTGGCGGCAAGCGGGGGTGACGTCGCTTTCGCTCGGCAACGGCGTTGACGTCCACCTGCGGCCCATGACAAAGGGGAACGCCGGGCGCGTGACGATCGCCGTCCTGGTGCCGGCGGTCGAACTGGAAGAGACCGCGGCAACGCGCGGCTCGGCGATGCTGGCGATCGACGCGATGAAACCGGCCGCCGGTCCGGCTCGCGTGCGGGTTTCGCAGAAGCCCGAGGGCGTGTTGATCACGGGCACGTGCGCCGCCGCGGAGCTCGAAGGGACGTTCAAGCAGATCGCCGCGACGCTGGCGGACCCCGGTTTCGATCCCAAGGCGTTCGAGGAGGCGCGCGAGCGGTCGATCACCCTGACGCGGGCGTCTGAGGCACGCGCAGATCGGCGGGCCGCCGACGCGATGCTCCGCCTGATGGCCGCCGACGACCCGCGCCTGCTCCATCCCAGCGTGGCGCAGCTCAAGGTGGTGGAGTTCGATGCAGCGACGGCGGGCTTGCGCCGTCACATCGCGACGCGGGCGCTCGATGTTGCGGTAGTGGGGGAGGTTGACGCCGTGGCGGCGGGGCCGATCGCCGTATCGACGTTCGGCGCCCTGCCCACCCGCCGACGCGATCGCCTGATGGAGCAGCGATCCCTCAAGCGCTTGCCGCTCGCACAGCAGGAGGCCGACGCGGTCGCCATCGGGGCGCGCCCGACGCTCACCGTTTCGCTCCCTGCTCCGGGGGTCGTCGAGCTGGCCGAGTCGCGTTTGTCTTCGGTCGCCGCGCGGCTGATGGAGCGACAGGTTGCTGAGGCGCTCCGCGAGTCGGGTCTGACGGTGCCCACGACGTCGGGAGTCGCGATGACGGGCCGCACCTACCCGGAGCTGGGCACGGTCATCGGCTCGTTCGCGATGAGCGGCGATGAGGCTCGCCTGCGCGCTGCCGCCGGCGTCGCGCGGGCCCGCATCGCCCGCCTGATCGAGCTGGGGCCTACGCAGGCCCAGCTCCGGCGCGAGGCCGACGACGCGGCGAGCGAGGTGTCGCGCCGCGTTGACACCGCCGACTACTGGTCGCAGTCGCTGGCGATGGCCTGGTTTCTGCAGGTGCCCATCGATGAGCTCGGCACCGCGCCGGCCACCATCGCCGCCGCGACGCCCGAATTGCTGCGCCGGCACATGGTCCGCTGGTGGAAACCGGACCTGACGCTCACCGTAACGATCATGCCCGCGACAGGCGCCCCGGCTGCGCCCGCAGAGCCTCCGGTGCCTCATGCCGCGCCGGCCACGGCCCCCCGCTAGGCGGTAAAACCCTCACCCCAGCGTCCGCGCGCGAGCGCATCGGCCCACAGCGCCGGTACAGGTGCAACCCGCTGCCATCCGGAGCGAAAACGATCTCGATGCTGCCGAGAACGCACCCGGGGAGCATCCTCCTTGTAGACTTACGTCCTTCCTTCCGGCGTTGGCCGGAGCCGCCGTCACGGAAAGCCGATCCATGAACACCAACGCCAAGCTGCTCGCCGTCGCCCTCCCCCTCGCCACGCTCGCGCTGCCCTGCTCGGCCCAGACCGGCGGCGGCCAACCCGCTCCGACCGCCACACCCGCCCAGGTCGCCGCGGGAGCCGCAATGAACAACGACCCGACTCCGCTCCCGACCGATCCATCCCTCGTCACCGGTGAGCTCCCCAGCGGCGTGCGGTACATCATCCGGCGGCACGCCAATCCGAAGGAGATGGCAGCGGTCTGGATGCACATCGGCACCGGCTCGCTCAACGAGACGGAGAAGCAGCGCGGCATCGCCCACTACCTGGAGCACATGGCCTTCAACGGGTCGGAGAACTTCCCCCCTGGGACTGTCATCAAGTTCTTCGAAGAGCTGGGGCTGGTTTTCGGCCGCCACCAGAACGCCTTCACCGGGTTTGACCAGACCGCCTACCAGCTTTACCTGCGCGACAACAAGCCCGAGACGCTCGGCAAGGCGCTCATGTTCATGAGCGACGTTGCGTTCCGTCTCACGCTGGCACCGGCGGAGATCGAGTCCGAGCGGCAGGTCATCCTGGAGGAGAAGCGGTCGCGCCTGTCCCCTCAGCAGCGCGTGCAGGAGGTGATGCTCAAGCGCCTCGCGCCGGGTTCTCTCATCGGTGAGCGGTTGCCGATCGGTGTCGAGGAGACGATCACCGGGGTCCAGCAGCAGGACTTCAAGGATTACTGGGGTAAGTGGTACACCCCCACCAACACCACCGTGGTCGTGGTCGCCGACATGGACCCGCAGGTGGTGAAAGCGGAGATCGAAAAGCAGTTCGGCTCGGTCGCCAAGCGTCCAGCCCCGAACAACATGGACGCGGGCGTGAAGCCCTACACCGCCGACGGCGCGGTGGTGGTGACCGACCCTGAGATCAAGCGGGCGGAGATCGGCATCGTGAAGCTCAGCCCGGCCCCGGCGCCGACCACGACCGTCGGGCAGCTCCGGTCCGACCTTGTGGAGACGATCGGGTCCTGGGCCTTCAACCGCCGTCTTGCGGCCAAGCGCGACGAGGGGAAGGTCGCTTTCCTGAGCGCCAGCGCCAGCTCTCAGGTCCTCTTCCGCGTCGCTCGCATCAACCAGGCGGACGTGACCGCGGAGCCTGACAAGTGGCGCGACGCGTTCCGCCAGATGGCGACGGAGCTGCAACGGGCCCGCTACAACGGCTTTACCGACCAGGAAGTGGAGGGCGCGCGCGCCGAGCTGATCGCGCAGGCCGAGGTTGCTGCCCGGCGTGAAGGCACGCTCGCCGCCGGGGCGCTGCTGCAGCGATACAACAACCAGATCAACGACCGCGAGCCGATCATGTCGGCCCAGCAGACCCTGGACCTGCTCAAGAGCCTGCTCCCGTCGATCTCGGCCAAAGAGGTCTCCGAGCGGTTCGCCTCCGACTACGACCCCACGGCCGTCATGTTCACCGCTGAACTGCCGGAGGTCGCCGGCGGCTCAGCCGCCCTGATCAGCGAGGCGGAGCTGGTGAAGTTCGGTCGCGAGGTGCTCAACGTCAAGCCGGGCAGGGAGGCCGACGCGGCGCGCATCACCAAGCTGCTGGCGAAGGAGCCCGCGCCCGGCAGGGCGAGCGAACAGGAAACTCATCCGGCGTCGGGCGTGACGTCGTTCTGGCTCGCCGACGGTGTCAGGGTGAACCACAAGTTCATCGACCACGAGAAGGACGCGATGAGCGTCTCCATCACGCTGGCCAACGGCGGCATCAACGAGACCGCCGCCAACCGCGGCATCAGCTCCGCGGCGTCCGTCGCCTTCAGTAACCCGGCGTCCGGCGCGCATTCCAGCACGCAGCTCCGCGAGTTCATGACGGGGCGCAAGGTCGCCGTGCGTGGAGGGGCGAGCGAGGATGCGTTCACGCTGAACGTCTCGGGTTCCCCCGTGGACCTCGAGACCGGGCTCCAACTGGCCCACCTGCTCCTGACTGATCCCAAGGTGGAGCCGGCGGCGCTCGACCGCTGGAAGACGATGCAGCTGCAGAACATCGCCGAGCGCAAGACGCAGCCCGAGGGCGTGCTGGGCGAGGCCATCGCCGAGTCGTTCTTCCCGGCCGATGAGGTCCGCGGCAAGCCGCTCACGGCCGAGCAGGTAAACCGAGTCACCGTCGAGCAGGCGCAGGCGTGGCTTGACGGCGTCGTCGCGAGCAGCCCGGTGGAAGTGACGATCGTCGGCGACCTGCCGCTGGACGCGGCGATGCCGCTGATCGAGAAGTACCTCGGCTCGCTCCCGTCGCGAGACCGCATCAGCGCTACGACCCTCGACGACAAGCGGCTCATCCGGCGCGCACCGGGCCCGCGCGTTGTGGAGCGGTCCTTCCCGACAAAGACGGCAGCGGCGTTCGTCCTCAGCGGGTTCTTCGGGCCCGACGTTGAGAGCGTGCGGGACGTCCGCCTGATGAGCCTTGCCGGCCAGGTGCTCAGCACGCGGATGAACAAGACGATCCGCGAAGAGCGAGCGCTTGTTTATTCCATCGGCGCAAGCAACCAGCCGTCGGTGGTATACCCCGGCTTCGGCATGTTCGCCGCCGGCGCCCGTACGGCCAGGGAGAAGGCCAAGGACCTCGGCGACGCTGTTGCAGCCGCCTACGACGCGTTCGCGGCGGAGGGCCCCACGCCCGAAGAGCTGGCTACGGCGAAGCGACAGGTGCTCAGCACCCTCACCGAGAACATGCGCAGGACACAGTGGTGGGCCGGCGAGATCAACTCGCTCGTCTACCGCAACCGCAGCCTCGATGAGATTATGAACGCCGCGTCCATGATCGAGGCGGTCACCCCGGCGGACGTGAAGGCCGCGTTCAACAAGTACTACACCCGTGAGAACTCGCTGCGGTTCACGGTGCTGCCCGACACGGGTTCGGCCGGCGCCGGTCCGGACCCCGTGAAGTAAGCGGGCGGCCAGCGGCACAGAGCCGGCACAAAGGAAAGAGCCCCGGCGATTGCCGGGGCTCTCTGTTTGATGCGGAAAAGGGATTCAGCCCAGGCTGGCGGCGCCGGCGATGATCTCCGACAGCTCGGTGGTGATCTGCGCCTGGCGGGCGCGGTTGTAATCACGCGTGAGCAGCTTGCGGGCCTTCTTGGCCGCGTGGTGGCGCTCTTCATCGCCACCATCCGGGCGACGTGCTCGCTGACCACCGCGTCGTTGAAGACCTGGAAGAGCGTCGCCTTCACCGTCTCGGGCAGCAGCCGCGCCAGCAGCTCTTCGCCCTCGGGGCTGAACTCGTAGATCAGCTTGGTCCCCTCAGCGGCCGGCGCGGCGCCCTTGGCGGCCACCGGCTTGAGCGGCAGCAGCTGCGTCACCTCCGGCACTTGGCGGCCGGCGGAGATGAACCGCATCGAAACGATGTTCACAGCGGTGATCTCGCCGGCGATGAACCGGTCCATGTACGATTGGGCCAGCGAGCCGACCTTCTCGAACGTCGGCTTGTCGCCGAACTGCGTGTGCATCTGGGCGACGGGCACGGCGTTGTACTTCAGGAAGCTGTTGCCCTTTTTGCCGACCACCTCTACCGTGCCCGTGCCGCTCCCCGGCTTGGCGGACGGGTTGCTGCGCAGGTGCATCATCGCCTGGCGAAGGACCGAGCCGTTGTACGGACCGGCCAAGCCGCGGTCGCTGGTGATCACCAGCGTCACCTCGCCGGCGCCCGGCTTCTTGCCGGCCGGGCCGGTGATCAGCGGGTGGGTCATGTCCCCCGCGGTCGCGGCGAGCTCGGTAACGAGTCCGAAGAGCGCCTCCGTGTACGGCTTGGTGGCCGTCGCGGCGGCCTGCGCACGGGCAAACTTGCTCGTCGCGATCATCTGCATCGTCTTGGTGATGCGGGCGATGTTGCCGACGGCCTTGATGCGCTTCTTGATCTCGCGGGTCTTCGCCATAAGGGGCCAAGCGTAGGCGCGCGACCCCTTCGGGACGGCAAAAGATCGGGCGTTGTTCGGGTCCATTCGTGGCGCGCTTGGCCCCAACAGCGTGGCCGCCGCTCAGGTCATTCCCTCCGGTTCGCCTACGCGTTCATCCCCGAGCGTCAGGCCGTCGTAGGCCATGTGCACCCCGTCAGGGAGCTCCGCCTCCATGGCCGCATGCCCCAGGTCGTGGGAGATGTGGGTCAGGTAGGCCGCCCTGGGCTTCACCCGCTCGATGACATCCAACGCCTGCGCGACCGTGAAATGGGTCGGGTGCGCACGGTGGCGGAGACCGTCGACTACCAGCGTGGAGAGCCCCCTGAGCGCCGGCCAGCTCTCGGGAGGCACGGCGCTCACGTCGGTGCAGTAGGCGAGCGGGAACGGGTCGAGCACCCCGTCGGCCGCCGCGTCGGCGCTCGGTTTTCGCGGCGATTCGCCGCCGTCGCGGTCGAGCCTGAAGCCGACGATCGGGAGCCGCCCGTGCAGCAGCCGGATCGGTGTGACCTTGAGCCCCCACAGCACGATCGGCCGCGCCGGCTCGAGCGCCCAGGCGATCAGGTTGGCGACGAACGAATCGTTGACGTTGGCGTCGCGGTCGAATATGTACTTGAACACGCGCTTGAGGAACTCAAGGGTGCTGGGCTCGGCGTAGATGTCGATCGGGGCCTGCTGCAGCGCGTTGTAGCGCCGCACCTCATCGAGCCCGAAGGTGTGGTCGACGTGGTTGTGCGTGAAGAGGATCGCGTCGCACCGGTCGAGCCCGAACCGCAGGGCCTGCTGGCGCAGGTCGGGTGTCGCGTCGATCAGCACCGTGCGCGGCCGCCCGTCGCGGTCGGTAAACCGCACCGCCGCGCCGGTGCGCAACCTGTTGTCCCGTGGGTCGGTGCTCGTGCAGACCGCGCACGTGCAGCCGATCGCGGGCACGCCCGATGAGGTACCCGTGCCCAGGAAGGTGAAACGCATGGGGGGAGCGTATGAGGGGATCCCCGCTCCGCTAGGCCAGCACCATGCTCACCTCTTCGCGCGCCATGCAGCGATCGGTCTCCGGCGTGGTCCGCGCGCCCGCGATCACAAAGCCGCACTTCATCAGCACGCGGAT
>DASPMT010000386.1:0-5660 GCA_035626935.1 Phycisphaerales bacterium
GGCAGCGCGCAGGAGCAGCAGCTGGACGTCGAGATCGCCGGTGAGTTCAACGGGTTCTACTCGTTCCTGCTGGAGATCGAGAAGCTCCCTCGCATCACCCGTCTTACCGACATGAAGCTCGAGCGCGTCGCCGACCTCAACAAGGACAAGGACGGCAACCTCCGCGCCCACTTCAAGCTCAGCATCTACTACCAGCAGGCCGCCGCGCCCAGCGTGGCCGCAGCGGGAGGGAAGTGAACCATGAACCAGCCCGAAAACGCCTTCGGCACCTCCGACGTAGCGCCCAACCCCTTCGTGAACGGGCCCGATCACGGCGCGATCCCCACGATCCCGGGCTTTGAGATGAACGCCGCGAAGAAGGCGCCGATCAACATCCACGGCGTGCTCACGCTCGGCATCCTCTGCATCGCGGGTGTGGCCATCTGGGGCATGCGGTCGATCGGTCTCAAGGGCCTGCAGGCCGGCGTTCACGCGCCGGAAAGTGCGTCGATGATGATCGACGCGGGGGCCCGTCCGCCGGCGGTGATGACCGTCGAGGACCAGCGGTTGCTTGCGGACCTGAACGCCTCGCGCACGGACAGGCAGATCCCGGGCGAGGAGCTCCAGAAGAACCCCTTCTCGCTCTCTGACGCCACGCGTCCCCGGGCCAAGACCACGCCGGGTGCGCCCCTCCCCAAGAGCGCGACCCCCGAGGAGGTCCGCGCCGCCCGCCAGCAGGAGCTGCTGGCGTCACTGGCCGACTACCGGCTCCAGGGCGTGATGGGCGGCTCCACCGGCGTCGCCCGCATCAACGGCAAGCCGTACCGCGTGGGCGACACCCTCGGCGGCAAACCCGGCAACGTCCAGGAGCCCCGCTTCACCATCACCGCGATCGACGGACGCGAGGTCACCGTGAGCCACGAGGACTTCTCGTTCATCCTCTCGATGGACCAGTAAACACCGCAGCGCCGACCCGGGCTCCCGCGGCGGCGAGACAAAGGGCCAAGAGTGGGCAAGTTCGACATCGACCAACTCCTCAACGACCTGGGCGTCAACCCCGGCCAGAACGGCCAGGCGCCGGTCCAGCGCCCGCAGACTGCCCAGCCGGAGGCCCGCCGCCGGCACGCGATCGACCAGGCCGACGAGTCGTTCACGATCCTCCCCGCCGTGCCCACCGGCCAGCGCTCCTTCGCCGAGAACGTCACCTTCGAGCACGACCCGGCCGTTCCCGTCGCCCCGCGGCCTGCGGCGCAGGCTTCGGTGGGCCAGACCCTCAGCGAGATCTACGCCCCCGGCGAGGCGGACGCTTCCGACGACCAGGGCAAGCCGCTGGCGGAGGTCCTTCTCGCCCGCGGGATCATCACCCCTGCGCAGCGCGACCAGATCGAGACCGTCATCAAGGGGAGCCCGAACAAGCGTTTCGCCGAGCTGGCGATCGAGCAGTGCAACGACGAGCCGAAGGTCCAGCAGGCGGTCGCCGACGTCCGTGGTCTTACCTTCGAGCGGATCGACTTGAACAAGGGGCTCGACGGGGGCTTTGACGGCAAGCTCGCCCAGCGCCTCACCGTGGAGTTCTGCAAGGCCAAGCAGGTGCTGCCCATCCGCTCTGACGGCGCTGTGACCAC
This sequence comes from Phycisphaerales bacterium, assembly GCA_035626935.1. Lineage (GTDB taxonomy): Bacteria > Planctomycetota > Phycisphaerae > Phycisphaerales > UBA1924 > JAJTGZ01. The sequence continues at coordinate 1,605 of DASPMT010000386.1, forward strand.
GCTGGGCGTCGTCAACCCCGACGACGTGTTCCTGCTCGACGAGGTGCGCCGGCGGCTGAGCGTGCCGAGCATCCGGTGCGTGGTGATCACCGGCTTCGACCTGCGCGGGGCGCTGGAAGTGATGGGCGAGGGGAACTCGCAGAGCATGGACGTCAACGCCCTGCTCGCGGAGGTGGGGGAGAACGACGTCCAGGTCGAGAAGAAGACGGACCTGGAGACGGACCTTGAGAAGGACGGCTCCGACTCGTCGCCGGTCATCCGCTACGTCAACCACATCATCCAGACCGCGTCGCGCGAGGGCGCGTCGGACATCCACATCGAGCCGAGCGATAAGAAGATCCGCGTGCGATTCCGCATCGACGGCGAGCTGTACGAGATGATGAACCCGCCCATCGCGCTGGGCCCGGCGATGATCAGCCGCCTGAAGATCATGGCCAACCTCGACATCTCCGAGCGCCGCCTCCCACAGGACGGGCGCATCCGCTGCATGATCGGCGGGCGCAAGCTCGACCTCCGCGTCTCGACGCTCCCGTCGACGTACGGCGAGAAGGTCGTCATGCGTATCCTCGACACCAAGTCGATCAACGTGAACCTGACGGACCTGGGCTTCGACGAGGACGTGCTGCAGCTCTGGTCGTCGGCGATCGAGGCCCCTCACGGCATCGTGCTGGTCACCGGCCCCACCGGCTCGGGTAAGACCACCACGCTGTACGCGTCGCTGAAGAAGCTCGATAAGAACTCGATGAACATCTCGACGGTCGAGGACCCCGTCGAGTACCACCTCGAGGGCGTTACGCAGGTCCAGACGCACGACAAGATCGGCATGACGTTCAGCAAGGCCCTGAAGGCGCTGCTGCGCCAGGACCCCGACGTCGTGCTGCTGGGTGAGATCCGCGACCTGGACACGGCCGTGACGGCCATCCAGGCCGCGCTGACGGGCCACCTTGTGCTCAGCACGCTGCACACCAACGACGCGCCGTCGTCGATCACGCGCCTTGTGAACATCGGCATCGAGCCGTTCCTTGTCGGCGCCGCCCTCAACGCGGTGCTCGCCCAGCGCCTGGTGCGGCGCCTGTGCAAGGAGTGCAAGCGCGAGATCGCCCCCAACGACTCGATGGTGGACTTCCTCGCCGCCAACGGCATGAACACCGAGCTCGTCTGGACCCACAAGGGTTGCGAGCGCTGCCGCAACACCGGCTACTCCGGTCGGGTCGGCCTTTACGAACTGCTGGTGATCGACGATCAGCTGCGAGACGTCGTCGCCCGTAACCCGAGCGTCTCGGAGCTCCGCCGCATGTGCACCGAACGCGGCATGGTGAACCTCCGCACCGACGGCCTCCGCAAGGCCGTCCGCGGTGCGACCAGCGTCGAGGAAGTGCTGCGGATCACCGAGAGCACGATCTGACAGAGACGTGAGACGTGAGACGTGAGTAAGGGAGCTGTGTCAGCGATCACGGCTGCTCCAGGGGGGCGGTCGGCGCTCTTCGCCCCCGCGCCAACCCTCTGGAGGTACCGTTCACGCCGGTCGCCGCGACGCCTGTGACCGGCGGCACGAACATCTCACGTCTCGCCCACCGCTCCCTGTATACTGCCGTCGATGTCCTCTCCCCAGCCTATCGACTCCACGCTCGTCGAGAACCGTGTGTTCCCGCCGCGTTCCGCCGGCGAACTCGGCTTCCCGGAATGGCACATCGGCTCGCTCGAAGACTACCGCCGCCTCCATGCGCGCTCTGTGGCCGATCCCGATTCGTTCTGGCGTGACGAGGCGAAGAACCTCGAGTGGTTCGCCCCTTTCCACACCGTTTGCACCTGGAGCCCGCCCGACGCCCGGTGGTTCGAGGGCGGCACCCTCAACGCCTGTTACAACTGCGTCGACCGGCACGTCGCCGCGGGGCACGGGGATAAGACGGCGCTGATCTGGGAGGGTGAGCCGGTAGGGGGCGCCTGGGGCAGCGGCCCGCAGATCAAGCGCCTGACCTATCGGGATCTGCAGCAGCAGACGGCCCGCGCCGCCAACACGCTCAAGTCGCTGGGGGTGAAGAAGGGCGACGTGGTCACCATCTACATGCCCATGATCCCGGAGCTTGCCGTCGCGATGCTCGCCTGCGCGCGCATCGGCGCCGCGCACTCGGTCATCTTCGGGGGCTTCGCCCACACCGCCATCGCCGAACGCGTCATCGACGCGAACAGCCGCGTCGTCATCACCGCCGACGGCGGTTACCGCCGCGGCGACGTCGTGCCGCTCCTCAAGAACGTCGACGACGCTGTCGCGGCTCTGCACGAGCAGAACCACCCCGTCCGCGACGTCCTCGTCGTCCGACGCACGGGCACCCAGGGCAGCGCGTTCAGCACCGGAACGGCGCGGGCCGGCGGCACGAGGTACCACTGGTGGCACGACACCGCCGACAAAGCCCCTGCAGATTGCGTGTGCGAGCCCGTTGCGAGCGAGGACATGCTCTTCCTCCTTTACACCTCGGGCTCAACGGGCAAACCGAAGGGGATCGTCCACACCACCGCCGGCTTCCTCGCCTTCGTGCAGATGACCGCCCGCTACACGTTCAACCTCATCCCGGACATGGGTCAGGTGTTCTGGTGCACGGCCGACATCGGCTGGGTCACTGGGCACTCCTACGTTCTCTACGGCGTTCTTTCCAACCGCGTCCCCACCCTGATGTACGAGGGTGCCCCGAACTTTCCCGCCCTTAACGACCGACCGGGCGCTGGCGACCGCTTCTGGGAGATCATCGCCCGTCACAAGGTGACGCAGCTTTACACCGCTCCCACCGCGATACGCACGTTTATGAAGTGGGGCGATGACCTGCCCGCCCGGCACGACCTCTCCTCTCTCAAGATCCTCGGTTCCGTCGGCGAGCCGATCAATCCCGAGGCCTGGATCTGGTACCACAGGCACATCGGCGGTGAGCGCTGCCCCGTTGTCGACACCTACTGGCAGACCGAGACCGGCGGTCACGTCGTCACGCCGCTGCCGGGCGCAACGCCCACCAAGCCCGGCTCGTGCACGCTCCCCATGCTCGGCATCGACGCCGCCGTGGTCAACGAGCAGGGCGAGGTGATGCCCCCTAATAAAGGCGGTCTTTTCGTCATCCGCAAGCCGTGGCCCGGGATGCTCCGCGGCGTCTACGGTAACCGTGAGCGCTTCGTCAGCAACTACTGGGGCCGGCTCAAGGATCCGGCCACCGGCCAGCCGTGGTACTTCTCGGCCGACGGCGCCCGTACGGACGTTGACGGCTACACCTGGATCATGGGGCGGGTGGACGACGTGGTAAAGGTGAGCGGTCACCTGCTGGGCACGATGGAGGTCGAGAGCGCAATCGTCAGCCATCCCGCCGTCGCCGAGGCCGCCGTAGTGGGCATGCCTCACGAGGTCAAGGGGAACGCCATCTGCGCCTTTGTCACCCTCAAGCCCGCGTGGCTCAAGGCCAACAACCGCCTGCCCGACGAGTCGCTCAAGAAAGAACTGGCCGCTCATGTGGCAAAGGAAGTGGGGGCGCTTGCCCGTCCGGACTCGGTCCGCTTCGCGGAAGGTCTTCCCAAGACTCGGAGCGGCAAGATCATGCGCCGCCTGCTGCGGGACGTCGCCGCGGGCGTCGAGAAGATCACGCAGGACACCACCACCCTTGAGGACTTCTCGGTGGTGGCACAACTCCGCAACGACGACGAGTGAGTTATGAACGCGGCGTGCGCCGCCGTATTGAAGAAAGGAGAAAGGCCCGGCGGCAAGCCGCCGGGCCTCTCCATTTCCCACACATCCGTTGAGCACGACGCTCAGCGCGTCGCGATGTCCTTGCCTTTGATGCCGCCGCGGGTTCCCCAGAAGAACGCCGGGTGAGCGGTCGTGCTGTTCTGGCCGTTCTCGAACCCGTCCTTGTCCATCGAGTAATTGGCCAGCAGCGTCGTCGGGAGGTTCCAGTTGGGGTTGGTGGGCCGGTAGAGGGCCGCGACGACCGGGTCGCTTGAGTTGGCGAGCTCGATCAGATCGGCGATCTTGACCTGCGACACGCTCCCTTCGGCGAAGCAGACGTTCGGCACCGCAAT
>DASPMT010000387.1:0-2477 GCA_035626935.1 Phycisphaerales bacterium
TTCGCGAGCCTGCAGGACCAGTTCCAAGACAACGCCGTCCAGCGCACCAATCTCGGCGTCGCCGGTCCGGTGTTCACGCGCGACGAGCAGCGCTCGGGCACCATCGGCCTGCGCCGACGGCTGGAGACGGGCGGATCGTTCACGATCCAGAACCAGATCTCGCGCCTGGACAACAACTCTCCCGGCACCTTCCCCAACCCCGACCCGGCCGTGCAGCCGAGCATCACCGTGCAGCTCGACCAGCCGCTGCTTCGCAACTTCGGGACCGACGCCAACCTCAGCGAGGTGCGGCAGGCGGTCAACGCCGAGCGCGACAGCATCCAGCAGCTCAAAGCGACGCTCCTTCAGCAGGTCGCCGACGCGGAGACGGCGTACTGGTCGCTCGTCCGCGCCGCGGGCGAGCTCAAGATCTCCCAGCGGCTCCTGGAGCGCGGGGAGGAGGTCCGGGGCACGCTCAGCAAACGCCGCGAGAAGGCCGAGGACGTCCGCGCCAGCCAGTTTTCCGACGCCGTCGCCACCGTCGAATCGCGGCGAGCCGACGTCATCCGCGCGCAGAACACGCTGCGACAGGCGAGCGACCGGCTCAAGCAGATCATGAACGACCCCGACCTGAACGTCGGGTCGGAGGTGCTGCTGCTGCCCGCGGACTCGCCCGTCGGCGAACCGCTCACCCTCACGCTCCAGGACGTCGTTACCACCGCGCTCGGCAACCGCCCGGAGGTGCAGCGGTCGCTGCTGGCGATCAACGACGCGGCGATCCGTCAGCAGCTGGCGGACAACGCGCGCCTGCCCGCGCTGGACCTGCGCCTGCAGATGCGCGTCTCCGACATCGCGTCCAACACCTCCGACTCCTACGAGCGGCTCGTCGACGGCAACTTCATCGACTATCTCGTCGGCGTCAGCTTCGAACAGCCGATCGGCAACCGCGCGGCCGAGGCGAACTACCGCGCCCGGTTCCTCGAGTCGCAGCAGGCACGCATCACCTACCGCGACGTCGTCCAACGCATCCTCCTGGACGTCAAGGGAGGGCTGCGGCAGGTCGTCACCACCTACCAGCTCATCGAACAGACGCGCGCGTCGCGGATCGCGGCGGCGGAGAACCTGCGCACCCTCGAGGTCGAGGAACGCACCATCCAGGCGCTGACACCCGAGTTCCTCGACCTGAAGCTGCGCCGTCAGCAGGCTCTGGCGGGCGCCGAAGCGTCAGAGCTCGCCGCGTACACGGAGTATAACTCTTCAATCGCCCGGCTCTACGCCGCGATGGGCACGGCCCTTGAACGCAACAGCATCGTCTTCCACGTCCCCCGGGCGACTGACCCGCTCCCAGGCGAGAAGCGGTAACGGCGGAGGCTCGACGAGCGGCTCACTGATTACGATCCGTGGCAACGCTCTCCCCGCCTTGTCACCTCACGACCGCCGCCGCACCCGCTCATGGACTTTGACCCGAACCAGATCGAGCTCGCCGCCGCCCGCCTCAGCAAGGGCGGGCTTGTCGCGTTCCCCACCGAGACGGTGTACGGGCTGGGCGCCGACGCCTTGAACGAGGGCGCGGTCCGGCGGGTCTTTGAGGCAAAGGGGCGCCCGGCCCAGAACCCGCTCATCGTTCACGTTACGGGCGTTGAAATGGCCGCAGGGCTTGTCAGCGGCCCGTTGAGCGAGTCCGCTATTGCGCTGATGCGGACGTTCTGGCCCGGCCCCTTGTCGATTGTGCTGCCGAAGCACGCCCGCATCCCCGCGATCGTTACCGGGGGGAGCGGGAGCGATTCGGTCGCCCTCCGCTGCCCGGACCATCCCGTCGCCCTTGCGCTGCTGTTCGCGTTCGGGGGGCCGCTGGTCGGGCCCAGCGCCAACCGGAGCGGCGGAGTGTCCCCCACGACCGCGGAGCACGTCCGCGCCGAGTTCGATCCGGCCACGGCGATGGTCCTCGACGGCGGTAACTGTCAGACCGGGATCGAGAGCACCGTCATCAGCCTGCACGACACCGGGGCAGCCGAGGGCGGCGCAACGATACTGCGCCCGGGCGTCATCGGCGCCGAGCAGCTCGCGGCCGTGCTGGACATGCCCGTGGGCTTCAGCCCCGGCCCGGCGGACGCCGGCGCCGCTGCTTTGCGCAACGGCGTCGCGACACCTCTGCCGTCCCCGGGCCTGCTCGCCAGCCATTATGCGCCGCGCGCCCGCACGGTGCTCTTCTCCGACTGGCAGGAGCTCGAAGAACTGGCCGACGATGCCGCGGCGCGCGGTTCTGTTCAGCCCGCCCCTCTCGCGGTGCTCTCCCACTCGCTACTGGCGGAGGAGTCGGACCTTCCGCGCGGCGCGCGCCTGCTGCGGCTGCCTGCAACGCCGCACGATTACGCCGCGGCCCTTTACCGCACGCTGCGCGAGGCGGACACGCCGGAGACGTCGGTCATCGCCGTGCACCGCCCGCCGCCGCCGCACCCCCCCTTCGCCGCGACTCCCGAAGACTCCGCCGTGTGGCA
>DASPMT010000388.1:0-3690 GCA_035626935.1 Phycisphaerales bacterium
TACGCGACCGGTTGGCGGGGCGGTCCATACGACATCTTCACGAATTTCCAGTACCGTGGCGGCACCGCCGACAAGAAGTCCAACCTCAGCAGCATGCCCGACCGGATCTCGCTCATGGCCGACGGGATGGCGAGTTCGTTCGACTTCAACCACGGCGTCGGTGGGAACGTGGTGGCGAGCGATATGAGCGTCGCCTGGTTCGAGGGGACACCCGGCGGCCTCGATCTGCCGAACGGATACGACGACCCCGCGGCCAAAGCGAAGCTGCAGCAGGCCTGGCTGGCGATCGACGATGCGCTCTTTAAGTGAGCGTCGGTGCTTCGGTCTGCAAACAATCGGCCATGAGCATTCTGCATCGCTGTGCAGCGGCGTTGACGTCCGTCTGCTTCACTTCGTGCGCTCTTTCACAGCTTACTCCCGCGCGCGAGTTCTACGGAGTCGGTCGGCCGATCCCGATGACCGTCTCACTCCCGAGTCCGATCGCCCCGCCGGGTGAGGGAGCGCCGGCCGGTGCTCCGTCGTCTCCCGCCGGCCCGCCCGACTGCGAGATCGCTCTTCTCTCGACGACGGCGGATCAACCGGTGGCAGTTGCGCCCGTGCTGCCGGGGAAAGTGGACCTGGCCGCGGTGCTGCCGGTGCTATGGAACAAGCAGCCGCGAGAGGTGCTGTTTGCGCAGCTGCGCGTCGGCGGCAAGGGTGTCGGAGCGCCGGTCGTGCTCTCCCCGATGCTCAACCAGCCGCGGGCGAGGGCAAAAAAGGTCGAGGGGGCGACGCGCCCAACGATCATGTTTGTGCCCCTTGAGGGGGAAGAGGACGTTTACAGCGGCGTGCAGGCGTGGATTGATAAGCGGGTGGTGCTGACGACAGACGAAGGGGAGATTGAGATCGCCACGCGCCCCGACGCGGCGCCGCTGGCGTCTACAAACTTTCTACGCCTGGTGGCCGGCGGGCTGTACGAGCGCACAGTCTTCCACCGCGTCGTGCCGCTCACACGCGAGAACCACCCGTTCGTCATCCAAGGGGGCGATCCGACAGGAACGGGTTCGGGCGGGTGCGGCTATTACGTGGACCTGGAGAACTCGCGCCTGCCGCACAGCCTGGGCGTGGTGAGCATGGCGCGAGCCGACGATCCCGACAGCAACGGCAGCCAGTTCTTCGTCTGTCTTTCGCGCGAGGGGACCAGTCGCCTCGACGGCTCGTACGCCGCCTTCGGCGTCGTGACGCGCGGGATCGAGACGGTCCTTAGGATCGCCCGCACCCCGCTGCAGCCGGGAACAGACAAGCCCGTGAAAGCGCCGATGATCACCGCGGCAGCGCTAGTGGATGCGCCGCCGATGGAGGCGGGCAAGCCGGCGGCACCGCAGTCACCGGGCGGCGCCGGCGACAACCCGCCCCGTTGACGGATCACGCCAGCACGCCAACTTTGCGGAGTGCATCGACAACCCCGGTCGCCGGGTCTAGATCACTGGTGACCAGCGTGTGCTCGATGCCGCGGCCCCGGCACCACGTTGCGGTGCCCTCCACAAACCGGGCCGCGGCGGTTCGGTAGCGTTTGATGAGATCGGCCGTCACGGTGACCTCCCGGGCCGAGCCGGTCTCGGCGTCGAGCAGGCGGAGGTCTCCCCACAGCGGTGAACGCGACGAAGACGATCCCGCCGCCGCCTCGGCCGCTGGATCGAGTTCCCCCGGCGCGAGCACCTGGAAGACAAAGGTCTCGTACGCCTCGCTCCCGGCGACATAGCGCAGGCCGGGCGCATACCCCGGCTCGCCTTTGGTGCCGCCGGGGATCAGCAGGTCAGAAACGATCACCATGATCCCGCGCCCTGCCCGGGCGGCGGCGATGGTGCGGAGCCCCGCCGCGAAGTCGGTCGCCCGACCCTGGTTGAGCGGGGCTTCGGCGGCGGCTTGGGCAGCGCTGAGCAGAAAGGAAAGCGCCCTCTGCACGGCCGCCCGTCCTCTGAGCGGCTCGCTCCGCGCAACGCCGCCGTCGCCCGTTGCGGTGGGCCCGACGGCAGCGGCCGACTCGGCCGTCGGCAGCCCGATCGCCGAGACCAGCAGGCGGTTGTTGTTCACCAACGCCGCGTAGGAGAGCGCTGAGCAAAGGCGTGCGGCGGCGATCAGCTTGGCCGGAGCGCCGGCGAGCATCGACGCCGAAGCGTCGAGCACGACGTGGACCGTAAGGTCTTCTTCGGCTTGGAACAGTTTGATGAAGAAACGGTCAAGGCGCGCATAAACGTTCCAGTCGATATGACGGAGGTCGTCGCCGGCGACGTACGGGCGGAAGTCGTCAAACTCGACCGAGCGTCCGCGCCGCTTGCTGCGGCGTTCCCCCTGGAGCTTTCCCGCGAACACCCGGCGTGACTTGACGTCGAGCCCCTCGAGCCGGGCCGTCAAGGTGGGAGGGAGCAGGTCGGAGAGCGACAGCGGCCCGTCGGTTCCCAGCCCGTGATGGGAGGTGCGGATCAGCACGCGTGACTCTATGGTCATGCGGGCGGTCTGATTCATGAACGGAGGCGATCGATCAGTTCCTCGAATCGCGGATGGCGCGCCAGTTCTCGGCGCCCTGGCCGTCGGCGTATTCCCAGACCGTCACCTGCACGCGGCGGACGCCCCACTTGAGGGCCTCGGCGTGGGTCGGGAAGAGCACGTCAAGGCGGTTGCCCTTGATCTTGCCGCCGCGGTCGAGCACAGGGACGACCTGGCCGCTGTCGTAGCCGGGGATTGTGATCATCGAACCCAACGGGAGGATGCGGCTGTCGGCGGCGACCATCTTGTGGGCGTTGGTCGAGACGTGATGGAGGCTGGAGGTGATGCCGTCGGCGGTACCGGGGCATGAGTGCTCGTCTGGCGAGTAGGCGGTGACGAGCATGCTGATGGTCTTGGCGGGGCGCACGGGCCGGCCGTTGAACCAGCGGACCGACAGGTCATGCTGCGGCTCGGCGGCCGAGGGGATCTGCGGAGCAGAAGGAGCTGGGCCGATCGCAACCTCCGTGCGCTCGACGAGCGGATCGGCGATCTTCAGCCTGTCAGGCGCGGCCTTGGGCGCCGCGGACGTATTGATGTCGTCGATCGCAACCAGCGCGGGGCCGGTCGAGCGTGAGGTGAACTCTTTGATGACCACGGCCGAAGCAGCGCCGACAAGCAGAACCGCCGCGAACACGAGGGGTTCGCCCCCAGCGAAAAAACTCGGGCGGTGGAGCTTGCGGGATGAGCGGTCGGTTCTTTGCATGTCGTATGTGCGGACGGGGGAAAGGCTAGGGCCTACACCGGGTCATCGGTTGGTAGTATACCAAACGACTTCCAAACTACTCTTTAGCCCGAGGGGTTTCCCGTCCGCACCTGGAGTTTGAAATACCGCGACCTCGCGAGCAAGAGATGCGTCTGCGAAGGTCCGTTTACGAAAACGACTGTGCGGGTTGAGCCGGGCTGGCAGGGTGTGCCGTTTATGCGGGCGCGGCTGCGTAAATCATTGTGAATGCTGAACTTACGAGTGATGGCGAGCAGTGGTCGCGGGCGCATGCCGCCCCTTTGGGGCACCAGCGCTCACCGATGGATGACCGCGCTGTGAAAAGCTGTTCCTCGGGAGGGTGCGGAGGGTCAGGTGGCGGGGGGTGAGGGTTGCCCCATCCATAGACTTACCGGTCAGGCGTTAAACGGAGTGCATTGATGACCAGGAAGGCGATAGTCGTG
>DASPMT010000389.1:0-2079 GCA_035626935.1 Phycisphaerales bacterium
CCAGCGTGAATGCAGCGCCCGCACCGACCTCGCTGCGCACGCGCATAGAACCGCCGCACCGGCGGACAATGGCGGCGACGACGGTCAGTCCGAGCCCGGATCCACCACGGTCTTTCCTGGTTGAGTAAAAGGGCTCCAGGCAGCGTCGCTGCTGCTCCTGGCTCATCCCCGGGCCGTTGTCAGCGACCGTCAGCGAGACCGCGTCCGGCTCGATGGCGGCCGATACCGTGACCGCTGCGTCTGCCCTGCCCAAGAGCATTTCTCCCGCGTTATGCACCAGGTTGAAGACGGCTTGTGTCAATGCGGGGCGCCCGACCGCCGCCACGACACCTTCTGGAACAGACACGTCCAACCTCACCCCGGGAGGGAGCGTGCTCCTGTACAGCCCCTGGGTATCTCTCCACCATTCGGCGAGCTCGGTCTGGAGCTTCCGATCACTCTCAGGGTCCGCCGAAAGGAGGCGGAGACTGGTTGCCAGACGACGCAGATACTCGGTGCTGTGGTGAATCGCAAGCACGTCCTTGGCCACTTCCGGCGGTAACTCGGCCTTGAGCATCGAACCCAAACGGATCCGGATGGGCAGGAGCAGGTTGCCCAGATCGTGAGCAAGCCCTGCCGACATCGTGCCGATGACCGCCATGCGCTCGGAGATCCTCAGCCGCAGGTGCGTCTGCTCCAATTCCGTAGTACGCTCCCTTACGATCGACTCGAGCGTTTCCCGGTCCCGGGCGAGCACCTGCTCGGCGGTCTTCCGCGCGGTGATGTCTGCAGCGATCCCGAAGAGATGCACGAGGCGCCCCACTGGTCCGAAGCTGGCGTAGCCTCTGTCTTGTACCCACGCCAGCGACCCGTCGGGGCGTACGACCCGGTACTCCGCACTCAAGCCGGGCTCCGCCGGCGACAGACGGTCCAGGAGTTCAGCAAGTCCCTGCCGGTCCTCAGGGTGCACTCGAGACAGATGCTCCTGCAGGTTGGCCCGCTCTTCGGCCGGCGAGCCCAGAACTTCCTCGCATCCTGCGGTCCGCGACAGAACGTCCATCCCCGCGTCCCACTCATAGGCGTAGGCCTTTCCCACGCGGAGCGCCAGCCGAAGCCGCCTCTCTCGCTCGCGGAGCGCCGCCTCGGCGGCGCGTCGCTCGCTTACATCGCGGTGGCTCTCTGAAATCCCGACCACACGGCCGTCCAGGTCCCGGATCGGCGCTGCGGTCACGGCCACTTCGACCGGGGTGCCGTCCTTGTGGGTTGTGATTGTCTCAACCGAGACCGTGTCGCCCGACGCCGCGCGCCGGATCATCTCACGGTACTGCTCCAGCCGGTCCGGCGGAACAATACGGACGGCGGGTGTGCCGGCGATCTCGGCGGCGCGGTAACCGTACAGCTTCGCGGCCGCTGCGTTCCAGTTAAGAACCTCCCCTTGCAGCGCCGTGCTGAACATGGCGTCGCCGGAGTGCTCGACGATCGCGGCGAGCTGCTCGGCCCGCCGGCGGGCCAGGAGCAGCTCCCGCTCGTACAGGCGCCGCTCGGTCGCGTTGAACACCGACGTGCGGACTCCCGCCGGTCGCCCGGCTCCGTCGCGGACCTCGACCGAGTTCACAAAGACCGGCAGCGGAGGACGCCCCGGCCGCAGCAGGTCGAACGCGATCTCGTTTGCCGTCCCGTGCAGGCGCAGGAGCGGCGCGTAGTGGGTATCGTGGAAGATCCGTCCCGGAACGGTCAACAGGTCCTGGAAGCGCCGGCCAGACAGCAGCTCTTGGCGCGAGTACCCGGTCCAGCGAAGGAATGTGTCGTTGACCCGAACGATCCTCCCGTCTGGATCGGTGGTGATGTACCCGCACGGGGCATAGTCATACAGGTCCTCCACCGACTCGCCGGGGACGCGTTCTGTCATGGCGCCTCAGCCCTCAGGAACGACCGGATCGCTTCGATGGTTTCGGCCGGCGCGCTCATGTGGGGGCAATGACCAGATGTGTCGAGCAGCGCAAACTCACTCCCGGGGATCTGGCGGTGCACGTACCTTCCGACCGAAACGGGCGCGATCGCGTCCTGCGCACACTGAATCACCAGCGTCCGCTGACGGAC